>CAZLJL010000023.1:0-12285 GCA_964559785.1 uncultured Bifidobacterium sp. | reverse complement strand
CCCGTCGACATGCCGGACTGCGGCATGCTGTTGCGCGTTCAAACCAGAGGACATGAAAAATGAGGCGGGGAATAAGCGATGGCGCGCCATTGTATCGAATTCCGCTGGGCATAGTCGCTCTATCAGGCCGTGCGTCACGTGGTAAAGTGAAACGATCGAAGCACGTCACGACGACAATGAAATTCACGCACCTTGTCGAAATTAATATGCCGGATAACCCGCTGGTGATGATCATCACCCGGGAGCAGTTATGGCGCGGCTTGGTATTACGTGCTGAACAGCCGACCTTATTTGTGATGGGCCTTGATGCGTGCGAGATTACTTCACGCACCGACGATGTCTTGTCGCGCACACTGCGTTTCGGTGCGCTTATGGTGCGCGACCAAGTGACGTTTACACCGCATCAGCTGGTGCATTATCACGTGCCACAACAGGCGTCGATTCCGGCGTCTGATTTGACCATGACCATTGAAGAACCGCAGCCAGGCGCTTTGTTTGTCCGCTTCGAGTACGACGATCACAATGAAGCTTTGGAGACGGATGAAGAGTCGTTTTATAACGGCTTTCGCCGCGAAGCTTACAAAGAAGCCGACATTGACACGATTCGAGTGATTCGTGAACTCGCGCAGCAAGGCGGGCTGGATGCGCCGATTCAATAAGCTGATATTCGACCAGTAGCGCTGGCGGCGAAGTGTGCCCAGCGTGTTTCAGGTACGGGGCTGACGGTACGGGCTAGACGGTACGGTTCTTCAGCGGCTCGATTGAGTTAATCGGCCCATATATCGATCGGGTCAACCTCCAACATCCAGTTCACCCGTGTTTTTATCGATCTCAGTGCGTGCATCCACGGCCGCAAAAACGCCTGCAGCTGCGGACGTGATGCTGATTCAAGCAAGAGCTGCGCGCGCTCTATGCCAGCAACGCGCGTCATCGCCATGGGCACTGGGTCGTTGATGCTCACCCCCGGATGTGGCAACAGGGTCCGCGCCTGTGTCAGAAAATCCAACGCGAGTTGCAGATTTTTCGCCTCGGCGCGTAGTAGTGCCTGAAATGAATAGGGCGGTAGATTGGCGCTTCGCCGTTCCGCCAGCATCGTATCGGCAAAACCTTGGTAGTCGTGAGCGAGCAGCGCTTGGTATAGAGGATGTTGCGGATAACGGGTTTGTATCAGCACCTCGGATGGTGAAACAGCATCATCGTTGACCATTGCCCGCCCTGCCCTCCCCGCGCGACCTGCGACCTGCATCAACTGTGCGAATAGACGCTCACCTGCGCGATAGTCCTGAGAGAACAGTGCAGTATCCGGATTAATCACACCGACCAATGTCAGTCGCTGGAAATCATGTCCTTTAGCGACCATCTGCGTGCCCAACAAAATGTCGACGTCGCCGCGATGAACCGCGTCGAACGCTGCCTGCGCACTGCCCTTGCGGCGGGTAGAGTCGGCATCAATCCGCATCACCCGCGCGTCGGGAAACACGTGCTGCAGATGCTCTTCAACACGCTGCGTACCTCGCCCCAACGGCTGTAAATCGACATTCCCGCACGTAGGACAGGCCGACGGGATGCGCAGCTCGAGACTGCAGTGATGGCAGCGTAAACGCCGCTCTGGCTTATGCAACACCATGAACGCCGTGCAGCGTCGGCAATTGCTGATCCATCCGCAGGCGTCGCAATGCATCACGGGCGCATAGCCACGTCGATTCAGAAATAGCAAGGACTGCTCGCCCTTTTCCAGGCGTTGCTTCAATGCCGCCAGCAATTGCGGAGAAAAGCCATCGGCTGCTTTATTGATCTCCGTATCGATCAGCCGCACCTTGGGTAATTGCGCGTTTTGGGCGGCACGCTGAGTCAGTTGAAGCCGTTGATATCTGCCGGTCGACACATGCAGCCAACTCTCCGCCGAAGGTGTTGCCGAGCCCAGTACCACAGGGATCTGTAGCTGGTGAGCGCGCCACACTGCGAGATCCCTTGCCGAGTAGCGCAGACCCTCTTGCTGTTTGTAAGAAGGGTCATGCTCCTCGTCGATGATGATCATGTTCAGATGTGGCATCGATGACAGAACCGCCAATCGCGTCCCCAGCACGATGTCGGCTCGCCCCAGGTGTGCGGCGAGCCAGTGACGCAGGCGTTCACCTTCCGCCAGTTGGCTGTGCAAGCTAACCACCTGAAGCCCGGGGAAGCGGGCACGCACGCTGGCTTCGAGCTGCGGGGTCAGATTAATTTCCGGCACCATGATCAACACTTGCGCCGGACGACCGTCATCGCGTGCTCTTTGCAACACGCGCTCGGCAGCGTTCAGATAAACCTCGGTCTTGCCACTACCGGTGACGCCGAACAGTAGATATGCCTGATAGCCCTCAGCACTCAGGATGGCGTCGACCGCATTGTGCTGCTCGGTGTTCAGCTGTGGCCGCTGCACGCTGGGGTCGGGCATCGGCTGCGGCAGTGTCTGGGCTAGTTTTTTCAGGCCACGGTCGAGCGCTACTGTGCTGTCGGTACGCAGACCTTTCGGCAAACTGGGAAGCGCAACTTCCCCAAGGGGTCGCTGGTAATACTCCGCGGCAAATCGACAAAGTGAAATCCAATGGTCGCTTAGCGCCGGGAGCTGCCCGCGAACCTGTAGGAGCTGTCGCAACTTTGCTGGCTCAATCTCGCTGCTGTCCTTGACATCGATCACCAGGCCGATGGTCTGTCGGCGCCCAAACGGGACCAGCACCAACTGGCCCCTGACTGGCACGAGCTCTTCTTCGCTCGGTACCCACAGGTAGTCGAAGGCGGTGTCCAGCGGCGCGTCAAGCACCACCGATAAGACCCGGGAACTCACGCCCCCCGCCTTTGCGAACTGCCAAGCCTCGATTGGGCCCTGTCGCACTGCAGCAATTGGCGACTTGGTGGTCGCGTTGGACCGGCCGCAACCCATAAGCCCAGACCTGTGGCGGCGGGATCAACTTGAGCGCGGTTTTTAAGGTAATTCTTCAAAAGTTTTTTTTAATGACTGCCGCAAAAAGCCTTTTTTGGGCTATCCACAATTTTTGTGGATAACTTTGTGCGCAACTGGGGCTTGACATGCCAAAAGCGAGATTTCATGCGGCTCCCAACAAATTGCTCAACTGGAACGCAATCCGGCACTCCCAATAAAATCAAAGGGTTAGCTTGGGCTCGGACAAGGCGAAAAAATTTTCTGATAAATTTTTTCAGAATCTTGACATGCGCCGAATTTGTGAATAAGCGCAGCCTCTGGCCCAAAAAAACTTGCATAAATCGATTCAATCTGATCCACCTGACCGCGATCTCGGTGCCGTGGCCGGAGTGTCAATCCGGGATTGACAGGATCACTGTCAGCGACAGGCGAAACCCGGCAGCGGCACGAAGCGTGAGTCGAGGCACAGCGGTTTTAGATTGTGGATAACTTTGTGAACAAGGCTTGTGCGAAGCAGAAAAAATAAGCCAGAAGAAAACCCTGCGGGCGACCAAATTTTCCGCTCACTAACACCCTCACCCCTAAAAATCAGACACTTACGGCGACAAATTACCGCCCGAGTTCAAACATCGCCGCAAGTGCTTGATTGATGCCGCACGCAAGTGGCCTGTGGGTAAGTGCGCACCTATTGATCTGCCAGGACATCAACAGTACCGCCAAGCGACCGTGCCCGCTCAGCGGATCATGCGCGCAGCGCGCGACTGATCTGGTGCACTGCATCCACCAAAGCCGTGACCGACTCTGGTGGGGTGAATTGCGAAATACCATGGCCCAGATTGAATACGTGGCCAGTATCCGCTGTTGGCTTACCAAACGAGTTCAGCAGGCGTTCGACCTCAGCACGAATTTGCTCCGGTTTGGCAAACAGCACATTCGGGTCGAGGTTGCCCTGCAGCGCGACTTTATGGCCGACCCGCTTGCGCGCCGCGCCCAGATTAACCGTCCAGTCCAGTCCCACGGCATCGGCGCCGCAATCGGCGATCTCTTCCAGCCAGAGCCCGCCGCCCTTGGTAAACACGATACTGGGAATGCGAACGCCGTCATGCTCGCGCTTCAACTGCCGGATCACGTCGCGCATGTAGTTGAGGGAGAAGGTTTGGTAGACACCATCGGCCAGCGCGCCGCCCCAGGTATCAAAGACCATGACCGCTTGAGCGCCTGCCTCGATCTGGGCATTCAGATAAGCAGCAACCGCCGTCGCGTTGACCGACAAAATGTGATGCATGAGATCGGGCCGGTCATACAGCATGGCCTTGACCAGACGGAAATCGTCGGAGCCGCCGCCCTCGACCATGTAGCAGGCCAGGGTCCAAGGGCTACCGGAAAAACCGATCAGGGGCACGCGTCCGTTGAGCTCCCGCCGAATTTGGGTGACTGCGTCAAATACATATTGCAACTTGCCGAGGTCCGGCGCGTGCAGTGCTCGCACGGCTGCTTCATCACGAAGCGGGTGCGCGAAACGAGGACCCTCGCCCTCGGCGAACGACAGGCCCAAACCCATCGCGTCAGGAACGGTCAAGATGTCAGAGAACAAGATGGCCGCATCCAGCGCGTAGCGATCCAACGGCTGAAGGGTAACCTCGGTGGCATAGTCCGGATTCGTTGCCAAGCCCATGAATGACCCCGCCTTGGCGCGCGTGGCGCGGTACTCGGGCAGGTAGCGGCCAGCCTGGCGCATGAGCCACATCGGCGTGTAATCAGTCGGCTGGCGCATCAGCGCGCGCAGGAAGGTATCGTTTTTCAGGGGTGCGAAGGTAGTGGGCATCAGCGTGCGGTCAGACTTGAATAAGAGCCCGCATTATCGTCGAAACCCGTCTCAATACCCCCGATATCGCAGTAAAGGCTTGGGTGTATTTACGGCACGCTGTATTTCTCAGGGTGCAACCACCAGCTCAACCCGCGCTTCATCCAGTAATGCGCGCAAGGCGGGCGGGGGTTCAGCGTCGCAGAACAGTCGGTCCATTTGCGATAAATGCGCCAGCCGCACCAGTGCTTGCCGCTCGAACTTGTCCTGATCCGCAACCAGCCAAATCTCGCGTGACTGTTCAATGATGGCCTGGGCTACCTTGACTTCACGCGAGTCGAAATCACGCAGGGTGCCGTCAGGCTCGATGCTGGACACACCAATAATGCCGATATCGACCCGGAATTGGCGAATGAATTCGACAGTGGCTTCACCGACAATGCCTCGGTCGCGCCCGCGCACCACGCCACCGGCCACGATCACCTCGCAGCTGGGCTGATCTGCCATGATGGTGGCGACATTCAGGTTGTTGGTGACCACATGCAGACCGGTGTGGTGGCGCAGCGCACGCGCCACTTCCTCGGTCGTGGTGCCGATGTTGATCAGCAAAGAGCTGCCTGGCCTCACCCTCGCCGCTACCGCCGCCGCAATCCGGCGCTTGGCCGCGATGTTCATGACCTGACGCTGGCTATAGTCGATGTTCTCGACCGATGAAGGTAACCCGACCCCACCGTGATAACGCGCCAGCAGGCGCGCTTCCTCCATTTGCTTCACATCCCGCCGCACTGTTTGTGGTGTGACCGCCAGCTGCTGCGCCAGCTCCTCGACCGAAATCGTGACCTGACTCCGAACGGCGTCAAGAATGCTGCGCTGGCGAGGGTTCAGGTTCATGGAGCGCGATCGAGAAGCGGTGATATCGTGATTAAAAGAAAAGAAACGAACATTTATACGGTTCGTTTTGTTGCTTTTTGTTCGTTTAGCGAATATCTTTGAGCAGAAACATCCTCAGGTCAAGCCTGCCTTGAGGATTATGCGGGATCGCGATTCGCCTTCCGCAAATTCCGGTAGCGTCAGAGCCACCCGCTCGAGCGACTGCGCGGCGCAAGATATGTTTTGCACTTAACCCCCGAGGTGAATGGCTCCATGATTCTGACGACAGATGTGCTGATCGTCGGTGGCGGCATCAACGGCGCTGGTATTGCGCGGGATGCTGCCGGCCGTGGGCTTTCCGTCATCCTGTGCGACAAGGACGACTTGGCGCAGCACACCTCATCCGCATCCACCAAGCTGATCCACGGCGGACTGCGCTATCTGGAACATTATGAATTCAACTTGGTGCGCAAAGCGCTGATCGAGCGAGAGGTGCTGTTGCGTGCAGCGCCGCACATCATGTGGCCGATGCGTTTTGTGATGCCGCATGACCGCGGACAACGACCCGCCTGGATGATCCGCGCCGGACTTTTTCTTTACGATGCACTCGCCAAGCGTGAAATTCTGCCGGGCTCCGGTGCCATCGACTTGCACACCCACCCCGCTGGCGAGCCACTCCGACCCGAGTTCAGCAAAGGTTTTGTTTATTCCGATGGTTGGGTCGATGACGCCCGCCTCGTGGTGTTGAATGCGCTCGACGCTGCCGAGCATGGTGCGCGTGTTTTAACGCACACCCGCTGCGAATCCGCGCGTCGTGTTGACGACCGATGGCAGGCCCTGCTGCGCCAATCGGATGGCACCGCGCTTGAGGTCAGCGCGCGCTGTGTGGTGAATGCTGCAGGGCCATGGGCTGCGCAATTTTTGCAAGACGCTATTGCCAATCGCGGTGATAAATCACTGCGCCTGATTAAAGGCAGCCATATCGTCGTGCGCAAGATGTTCGACCATCCCTATGCCTACATCTTCCAGAACCCGGATGGCCGCATTGTTTTCGTGATCAGCTATGAGCAGGATTTCACGCTGGTGGGTACCACGGACCTTGAGTACCAGGGCGACACCGATCAAGTGGCGATCGAGCAAAGCGAGATCGATTATCTGTGCCGGCTGACC
The DNA here is from genome assembly GCA_964559785.1 of uncultured Bifidobacterium sp. Lineage (GTDB taxonomy): Bacteria > Pseudomonadota > Gammaproteobacteria > Burkholderiales > Burkholderiaceae_D > Pernthalerella. The sequence continues at coordinate 5,518 of CAZLJL010000023.1, read as the reverse complement.
GAGCGCTATTTCCGGCAACCGATCAAGCCTGCTGATGTGATCTGGTCATACTCCGGCGTGCGACCACTGCTGGAAGATGAGTCCGCTAACGCCTCCGAAATCACGCGGGATTACCAGCTGACACTTGAGGGAGAACGCGCGCCCCTGCTCTCCGTATTCGGCGGCAAAATCACCACCTTCCGCAAGCTGGCCGAAGAAGCGGTCGACATGATTGCCGCCAAGCTTGGTAATTCGCATGGCACCTGGACCGAGCACGCTTGTTTACCCGGCGGCGACCTCTACGGACCACCGCAAAATCGTGCAGTCCTCGAGTTCGAGGCTTTCGTCGGTGCGCTGCAGCAAAGCTACGGCTGGTTGCCGCCCAAATTGGTCGCTCGCTATGCGCGCGCCTATGGCACCCGTATTCACAGACTGCTTGAGAACAGGACATCTCTGGCAGACATGGGCGAGGCGCTGGCCGATGGGCTGTACGAAGCGGAGTTGGAGTATTTGGTGAAAAACGAATGGGCATCATCCAGCGTCGATATACTGTGGCGTCGCTCAAAGCTGGGGCTGCACCTACCGGCCGATACCGCGCAGCGGATCGACCAGTGGCTCGCCCACAAAAAAGAAGAAAGCAGACAATTGACGACGGCTTAAAGCCGTCGCAAGAGGAGACGAAGTGCACCTGGAACTACAGGGCGTGACCCGCAAGGTCGGCGCTGAAACCCACTTGTACGCAACTTCAGTGGGCTTGGCGCCGGGCGAGATCAATGTGCTGCTCGGACCTACGTTGTCCGGCAAGACCACATTAATGCGCCTGATCGCTGGCTTGGATAAGCCGAGCGAGGGGCGTGTGATCGCTGATGGTGTGGATGTCACCGGCGTGCCCGTACGCGAGCGTCATCTGGCGATGGTGTACCAGCAATTCATTAATTACCCATCGATGTCGGTGTTCGAGAATATTGCCTCGCCACTTCGCATCGCGGGCAAACTCAACGAGCAACAAATTCGCGAGCGTGTGCACGCGATGGCGGAGCGCTTGCATATCTCGGCCTATCTCGAACGTTCGCCGGCCGCGCTGTCAGGTGGCCAACAGCAGCGTTGCGCGCTGGCGCGCGCGCTGATTAAAGAAGCTGGCTTGTTGCTGCTCGATGAGCCGCTGGTCAACCTTGACTACAAATTGCGCGAAGAATTACGCCGTGAGCTAAGCGACTTGTTTTCAACGGGTAGCACCACCGTGGTCTATGCCACCACTGAGCCGCTCGAAGCATTGCAACTCGGCGGACAGACGCTGTTAATGCATGAAGGCCAGGTACTGCAACATGGACCAACGCTGTCTGTATTCAGCCAGCCCTGCTCAGTCACTGCAGCGCGCACCTTCAGTGATCCACCTATTAATCTGTTTGAAGCGAGAATTGTAGACGGCGTTGCGCATCTGTTCGATGACATCCATGTTCCACTGGTGGCGCAGCAGCAGTCTCGTCTCGGCGGTCAGAGTCGTGTGCAACTCGGATTGCGCGCGCATAGCCTGCATGCCTCTTCTCGCGGGGGTGACTTTGCGCTGACCTGTAGCGTTGATCTGGCCGAGATCAGTGGTTCGGAAACCTTTGTTCATTTGACGCGTGGCGCGCTCTCCATGGTGGCGCAACTGCCGGGTGTGCATGACCTTGCGCTGGGCAGTGCATCGACCATGCACTTTCAGCCGGCTGATCTGTTCATCTTCAGCGCTGACGGTGCGCTGATTTACGCGCCGGAGGTTTGACATGGCACGCATCGAACTCGCCGGCATCGCGCACAGCTACAAACCCAATCCGACACAGCCCTCGGACTACGCACTGCGCCCGATGGAAATGACATGGCAAGACGGTGGCGCTTACGCACTGCTCGGCCCCTCCGGCTGCGGCAAGACCACACTGCTCAACATCATCTCCGGACTGATCACGCCTTCGCAGGGCAAGGTGCTGTTCGATGGCCATGATGTCACCCAGTTGCCACCCGAGAAACGCAATATCGCGCAAGTGTTTCAGTTCCCGGTCATCTACGACACCATGACCGTCGGTGAAAACCTCGCCTTCCCGCTCAAGAACCGTGGCTGGAAAAATGCGGATATCGAGCGTCGTGTTGCACAAATCGCCGAGATTCTTGAACTCAGCGGCGAATTAAAGCAACGCGCCTCGGGTCTGACGGCTGATGCCAAGCAAAAGATATCGCTAGGTCGTGGGCTAGTGCGCCCGGATGTGGCAGCGGTTCTTTTCGATGAGCCGCTAACCGTTATTGATCCGCACTTGAAGTGGCTTTTGCGACGCAAGCTGAAAGAGATTCATCACGAGTTGAAGCTGTCGCTGATCTATGTCACCCATGATCAGATCGAAGCACTGACGTTTGCTGACCAGGTCGTGGTAATGACCGAAGGTGAGGTGGTACAAATCGGCAGCGCGCAGGCTTTATTCGAAGCACCGGAGCACACCTTCGTCGGTTATTTCATCGGTAACCCTGGTATGAATCTGCTGCCCTGCAGTCTGCGCGGCGATAGCGTGTTGATCAATGGCAGTAATTTCACGGTGCCCGCACCTGTCGGAATAGTCACTGGGGTCGGACAGCTCACGCTGGGCATTCGTCCCGAATACGTTTCGTGCCTTGCCGCTGAAGCGCCGGGTGCATTGCCCGCACGCGTGCTGAGCGCGCGCAACATGGGCACGCACTGGCTGGTCGAGGGCGAACTTGGCGGCCATCGCATCGCATCCAAGCAAAGAACTATGCATTCGCTCAAAAGCGGCGATACGGTATGGATGAAGTTTCCTGCCGATCGCACCTTGTACTACCTGAACGACAAACGGGTGGCCTGAATGAACAAGACCCTGAACAACAAGGCATGGTGGATGGTGTTACCGGTGATTCTATCGGTGGCCTTCTCCGCCATCATGCCGCTGATGACCGTCGTCAATTACTCGGTGCAAGATATTCTCGGGCCTGATCAGGCGGTGTTCGTTGGCACGGAGTGGTTCAAGGAAGTAATGCGTGATGAAAGCCTGCACTCGGCATTTTTCCGTCAAATTTGGTTCTCGCTGGCAGTGCTTGCGATCGAGATCCCGCTCGGCATTGGCATTGCGCTGTCGATGCCCGCGCAAGGTTGGCGTGCTTCCTTATCGCTCGTGATTGTTTCTTTACCGCTGCTGATCCCCTGGAATGTCGTCGGTACGATCTGGCAGATTTTTGGCCGCGGTGACATCGGCTTGATGGGCAAACTGATTAATGATGCCGGTATCTCATACAACTACACGGGTGACTCTACCGACGCTTGGCTGACCGTATTGCTGATGGATGTGTGGCACTGGACACCGCTAGTGGTACTGCTTTGCTACGCCGGTCTGCGTGCTATTCCCGATGCGTTCTATCAGGCAGCGAAAATTGATGGTGCATCACGTTTTGCGGTATTCCGCTTCATTCAGCTGCCGAAGATGCGCAATGTGCTGATGATCGCGGTGCTGCTGCGTTTCATGGATAGCTTCATGATCTACACCGAGCCCTTCGTGCTGACGGGCGGCGGACCGGGCAACGCCACGACTTTCCTGTCGCAATATCTGACGCAAAAAGCCGTGGGGCAATTTGATCTCGGGCCAGCCGCCGCATTCTCCCTGATCTATTTCCTGATTATTTTGCTGATGTCGTTTGTGCTGTACACCTGGATGCAACGGGTTGGCACCGGAGATAAATCATGACGCGCTCCGGTTTCTCTCGTGCATTCCTGATCCTGTTCCTGGTCGGCTCATTGCTGCCGATCTATTGGATGCTGAACATGTCGCTCAAGACCAATGAGGAGATTCTTGGTTCGATGACGATGTGGCCAGCCCAGCTGACGTTCGACAACTACATCACGATCTTCACCGACGAGGCTTGGTATAGCGGTTATATCAACTCGATGATTTATGTCGCAATGAACATGGTGATGGCCGTGCTGCTAGCGCTACCGGCCGCCTATGCTTTCTCGCGCTTCAGCTTCATTGGTGACAAGCATCTGTTCTTTTGGCTCCTCACAAATCGAATGACACCGCCCGCGGTGTTTCTATTGCCGTTCTTCCAGCTGTACTCGACGTTCGGCATGATGGACACCCATATCGCGGTGGCGCTCGCACACTTGTTATTCAACGTACCGCTCGCGGTGTGGATTCTGGAAGGCTTCATGTCGGGCATCCCGAAAGAAATTGATGAGACTGCCTATATCGACGGTTATAGCTTTCCCAAATTCTTCATCAAAATTTTCCTGCCGCTGATTAAAGCCGGTATCGGCGTGACCGCATTTTTCTGTTTCATGTTCAGCTGGGTGGAGTTGCTGTTGGCACGCACGCTGACGTCGGTACAAGCCAAACCAATTGCCGCCACCATGACGCGTACGGTGTCTGCGGCCGGTATGGACTGGGGCGTTCTGGCTGCGGCCGGGATGTTGACCATTGTCCCGGGGGCGCTAGTGATCTGGTTCGTACGGCACTACATCGCGAAAGGTTTCGCGATGGGCCGAGTCTGATTCAAGGAGCTACGAATGGCACATGCTTTTTCGTGGATGGCGTGGACACTGGAGATCGCGGTGTTTTTCACCAGCGTCATTCTGATGCTGATTGGCATGACCGTGTGGCAGCTGAAATCGCCCAGCATTGAGCGTAAAGGTTTTTTACCGATACCGACGACGCGAGGCGATCGCTTATTCATCGGCTTACTGAGCGCCGCGTACGTCAATCTCGCCTGGGCCGGTCTGACCGATGCCTCTCAGTGGATTGCGGCGGGGCTCGGCTTTATTGTGTTGTTGATCATGATGCGTTGGGGCTAATACCTCGATTCATCCCGAACCCGGTTTACTTCCCACCGGGTTCGGCAGGTTGTTGAGGGAAGCTGCGAAGAGGAGAAGACACGTGAAACTCAAACTAAGCGCGATTGCAGTCGCCGCTATGCTGGCCTCAGGAAGCTCCTGGGCCGACATGAAGGCCGCTGAGAAATGGGTGAATGAAGAGTTCCAGCCTTCGACATTGTCGAAGAAACAGCAAATGGACGAGATGAAATGGTTCATTGATGCCGCTGCCAAGCTGAAGGCGAAGGGCGTTAAGGAAATTAATGTCGTGTCCGAGACTATCGATACCCATGTGTACGAGTCGAAAACCATGGCCAAGGCCTTCGAAGAGATCACCGGTATCAAGGTCAAGCATGACCTGATTCAAGAAGGTGACGTCGTTGAAAAACTGCAAACCTCCATGCAGTCAGGCAAAAGTATCTACGACGGCTGGATTTCTGATTCCGATTTGATTGGTACCCACTTCCGTTACGGCGCAGTTGAGCCACTGTCTGACTTCATGGCTGGTGCGGGCAAAGAATTTACCAACCCGAACCTTGACCTGAAAGATTTCATCGGTATCAGCTTCGTTACTGGTCCGGACAAAAAGCTGTACCAGCTGCCTGATCAACAGTTTGCCAACCTGTACTGGTTCCGTGCAGATCTGTTTGCACGTAAAGACTTGCAAGACAAGTTCAAGGCCAAGTATGGCTACGA
>CAZLJL010000022.1:0-12350 GCA_964559785.1 uncultured Bifidobacterium sp. | reverse complement strand
CGGCCAGTGGCAGCATCTCTTCGTCGTCACGCAGATGAGTGAATGCCTCACGAATTGCACCCGGCGTCATCGATTGCAGCCAGAGTCTTTGCACCGGCTGCTTTGCCTTCGCGTACTGGACGATCAGTCGGAAAATCAGCTCGCCCTCGCGCCCCGCGTCACAAGCATTAATGATGCTGCCGACGTCCTTGCGCTTAAGCAGCTTGTTCAGCAACTTCAGGCGCGATTCGGTTTTCTGGATCGGGTTGAGTGCGAAATGCGGCGGAATCATGGGCAAGTTGGCGAACGACCACTTGCCCCGCTTGACATCATATTCTTCAGGCGCGGCGATCTCGACCAGGTGACCCACCGCAGAAGACAACACATAGTTGTCCGACTCGAAGTACTCATCATGTTTGGTGAACCCGCCAAGACTCTTCGCGATGTCATTCGCGACAGAAGGCTTCTCGGCAATGATGAGTGTTTTGGTCATAGTGGATAAGTATTCGACAGCGGCGGTGCGGTTATCGCCGGTCAGAGCTGGGGTAAATCCGGCGCCTCGCGCTGGGGTAGCGTCTGAACCGGCGGGTTCGGCAGCCAAACGCGGCCAATGATAAGCGGGTTGTCAAACAGTTCGCAAGCTGGCGAGACTTGGCAGCTCGCCGCGCAGTCCGTCTTGCTCGGGCTGGGCGGCCTGGGTGCGCCGACGGCTGCGCGCCCTAATGTGACCAAGTATTGCCAGGGTGAGAGCGCCGCGACCTTGCCATTGGGTGCATCGCCTCGTAGCGCCCATGGGTTCGCGCTCGGTCAGTGATACAGCGGCGGATGGGTGTTTTCTTCGTCGGCAAAGAGTTCGTCGAACATCAGGCTGTCGGGCTCTTTGCCCTGACTCCAGAGCACCATCAGCACAATGACCTTCAGCTTATCGAGAGGAATAGGCGATTCATTGACCGCACAGGCTCGCTCAATGACGATTTCGCGTTGAATCGTGCTGATGACGTCCGCAGACTCGAGAAATTCAATGAAGCCGATCGCCTCAGAACCCAGCATTTCGTACTCTTTGTCAGCGTAAACGCGCGAGCCGAATGAAAAGGCCGTCTGATGGGCCTGCTGGCTGAACATCTCATTCGTGGTTTCGGCGAGGTCGGTCAACCAGCCTAGCGCACGCGAGATCTCATCCTGTTCGAAACCAACCGCCGACAGTTTCTTCGCCAAAGCCGCCGAATCAGGGCAGGCGTCGGGCCGGTAATAAGTTTCGTAAAGGTAAACAAGTACCTCAAACATTCTTATAATGTAACGGCATCTTTTCCTACGCACAAGTAAGAATCTCATAAAGCGCCTTGCGCCGACCTGCAGAAAGGCTCGGTCGTGAAAGATTTCTGTTTTATTTCAGCGCCTTAGCTTTTCTGTCCAGCTAAACACCCAGCCCGATTAAAAATAGCTTTGCCGGTGATTTGAAGGCAAAAACGCCCTTCAACGTCCTCAATGCTTTTTCATCAACGAGTTAATGAGGGCTTGAAAACATCGGCGATACGCTTGACCAAGACGCTTCGCATTACGTGACGAAAGTTTTTTGGTCGGAAAATTTTTACGAGCTTAGCTTTTGATAGCGCCCATCGGTCATGCGTTCAAACTTGCCGTCAAGTTCCAGCAGAAGCAAGCTTGCTTGAATGTCAGAAGCGGGCAATCCAGTTCGCTCAGCGAGCTGATCTACTGACGCTGGGTCATGGCCTGCTGCTCGCATCACTTGTCGCGCGTGCTCATTGGACGCAGTAGATAGCTCCGTTGTCGGCGATAGCGTTATCGCGGCAGACATGACAGCGGAATCTGTCACCCTGTCAATTGCATGATGCTTCGATGGGACTACGGTGTGTAGTTGTAACTCTTCAAGAATGTCTTGCGCAGACTCCACCAGTTTGGCGCCCTGGCGGATCAATTGATGACAACCTTTTGCCAGGGGCGAGTGTATTGATCCTGGAATGGCGAATACTTCGCGCCCTTGTTCCAAGGCGCTGCGTGCAGTAATTAGTGAGCCTGATTGAAGCGCGGCCTCCACCACCAGCACGCCGAGCGACATGCCGCTAATCAGTCGATTACGACGCGGAAAATTTGCGGCAATCGCGGCAGTCCCAATCGGATACTCACTAAGCAGACAACCCTGTTCCGCAATGCGATGCGCCAGCGCGCGGTGCTTGGCGGGATAGACGAGATCTAGCCCGGTGCCTGTAATCGCGATCGTTGATCCCTGACCAGATACCGCGCTACACGCACCCGCGTGTGCTGCCGCGTCAATCCCTAGCGCCAGTCCGGAGACGACGCACAATCCCGCGGTGCTCAACGTCTGCGCGAATCGTTCGGCATTTTGCATACCTTGTGCCGTCGCGTTACGACTACCCACAATAGCGACGGCGGGACGTGACAATAACTCCGTACGACCTTTCGCGTACAGCAGCGGCGGCGGATCAGCGATGCTGAGCAGTGCAGGCGGATAGTTCGTATCAGCGAGCGTGAGCACATGATTGCCGGGTTCCGACGCCCAAGCGAGCGTCTTGTCGATCTGTGCTTGCAACGCATCATCAGGCTTGGTGGATAGCGCAAGCGCGATTTTTTCGGGGACGCATTTTTGGAGTGCAGGGAAACCCGCCGACAATATCTGGCTGGGGAGTCCGAAGCGAGCGAGCAAGTCGCGCGCGGTACTCGACCCGACGCCATGCGTTAGTACTAGATGCAGCCAGGCTGCGAGCTCATCAGGGTCGTTCATTCGGACTTGGGCTTCTGATTGGATAGTCCACGCGGAGGGCGTCGCGGCTTTGCATCACCAGCGCCAGCGCACTTTGTTCAACCGCCTCAAAAACCAGAAGTGCAGCAATCGAGCGCGATGATGGCGCGGGAGATTTATCAGTACCGATTGTATCGGGCGCGAGCACCTCCACGACACTACCGGGCGTCAACCCATCGCCCAGCCCTTTGTTCAGGGCCACCACATCATGCTGCGACGCCCAGCGACTTTCACGCAGAACGGCGGCAATCTTGCCTTGGAGCGGCGGAGCGGCATGCGGCACCAACACCGTCGACCGCGCTGTGGCTGAGGGAACAAGCAGGTCGCCGCGCATCAGTTCGGCCTCCGCATTCAGCACCTGTAAACGCTGCGGGTCCCTGGTAGCAAGCTGCCTTACCTGTCCGACGCGCAGCACTGGCACCCATAGCGGCGGGCCGCCATCCGGTCCTTGCAGCGGCGCTAGCTCGCGCATGACATCGAGGATCTCGCTTTCAGGTAGGTGCCCCGTTACTGCCACGGTGTCACCGGGAACAGCCAGGCGGCGGCCTTCCGAGGCATCTGCGATGCGCGGCGCATTGGACACTGATGCGACGGCCAGCAGTCGGTAGCGACGAGCAAGATCTGCCAGCCGAGGCGCCATGATCGGAATTGGCGACGGTTTTGGCGCAGCCACAACCCGCGCTGCAGGCGAGCGTCGGATGGCAGCGACCGCTAGGCTCTCGTCAGGCGCTACATGCAGCTTGCCCTGCGTGCGATCCAGCACAATACGCTGGCCGGGGTAGATCCAATGCGGGTCGCGAATCTGATCATGGTTAGTTGACCAAACCGCTTGCCAGCACCAAGGGTTCTGCAGAAAACGCGCAGCGATATGCCATAGCGTATCGCCCGGCTGTACGGTGTGAGAGTCCGGCGCCGAACTGAGGACAACGCACTGGTTGGCGGCCTTTGCAGCAGGGCATAAGGACACTGCACCCGCGGCGAGACACAGGGCGGCTATGCTAGACTTCGTCATCACTTTTTACAGTTGTTTATCTAGGTGAAAGTGTGTTTTCGCAGGGATGCGATCTGCCAATGCGCTGCGGATTGTGCATGAGCGCACCCCACTCTTGAACTTTTCATCGCTGAATTTCTCGCGACTGTTGCGCAAAAGTTGTATGGCACTCTTACCCATTCTTCGGTACCCCGATCCGCGCTTGCACACGATTGCGAAGCCGGTGACGGTATTCGACGAAAGACTGGCAAAACTGGTTGCTGATATGGCAGATACCATGTACACCGCTCCCGGTATCGGCCTGGCAGCAACCCAGGTCGATGTGCATGAGCAAGTGATCGTGATTGATGTCTCGGATACGCGCGATCAATTGCTGGTCTTGGTGAACCCTGAAATCGTCTGGGCCAGCGATGAGCGTCAGGTGTATGACGAGGGCTGTCTGTCGGTGCCGGGTATTTTTGATGGCGTTGAGCGCCCGCTGCGTGTGCGCGTAAAGGCGCAAGATGCCAGCGGTAAGCTACAAGAATTCGATGCCGAAGGCTTGCTGGCGGTATGTGTTCAACATGAGATGGACCACCTGAAGGGCAAGGTCTTCGTAGAGTACCTGTCGCCCCTCAAGCGTAATCGCATAAAAACTAAGCTACTCAAAGAAGATCGCGAGCTGAAGAAAGAGCGTCAAGCAGAAGCGGTGCGTTAAGCATGCGCGCTATTTTTGCGGGCACGCCAGAATTCGCCGCCGTAGCCCTTGCAGCCTTACACGCCGCGGGTATCGAAATCCCCTTGGTATTGACGCAGCCTGATCGCCCAGCCGGTCGCGGGATGCAGCTACAAGCGTCTCCCGTTAAGCAGTTCGCGCTAGCGCATCAGATCCCGGTGGCGCAGCCCACCTCATTGCGGCTGGATGGCAAGTTTCCTGATCAAGCCAAACACGCTCATGATCTTCTGAGGGCAACTGCCCACGATGTCATGGTGGTAGCTGCCTACGGTTTGATACTTCCGCCGTCGATATTGGCGATACCGCCGCTAGGGTGCATCAATATTCATGCCTCGCTGCTGCCGCGCTGGCGCGGCGCTGCGCCGATCCATCGCGCGATCGAGGCCGGTGACGCGGAAACTGGCATCACCATTATGCAGATGGATGCCGGGCTCGATACCGGTGACATGATGCTGGTGGCGCGTGAGCCGATTTCGCCTCAGGACACCACGGGCGAATTACATGACCGACTGGCTGCGTTGGGCGGGCGATTGATCGTCGACGCATTATTGCGCTTGGCCGAGGGTCGCTTGACCCGAACACCGCAGCCAGACGAAGGCGTGAACTACGCAGCCAAGATTTCCAAGGATGAGGCTGCGCTTGATCTGCGACTTCCGGCGAGCACGCTGCTGCGGCGAATTCATGCATTCAACCCTGCGCCGGGCGCATCAGTGCAATCGGGCGATAGTGTGTTGAAGATTTGGCGCGCAGAACGGATCGCGGGTAGCGGCGAGCCTGGCCTTGTGCTGGCGGTTGATGCGCGAGGTGTGGCGGTTGCTTGCGGCGAAGACGCCTTGTTACTGACGGAATTACAGAAGCCCGGTGGTAAACGTCTACCAGCCGCGAATTTTCTGCAAGGCTTCGCGATAGAAGCCGGACAACGGCTGCAGCGGGCGAGCTGATTTCCCGTATAATTCGACGCGCGCCGATTTGACTCTGTCAATACCAGCTTGCGGGCGCGGGGGAAGCTTCCCCAAGAAATACTGCTAAAGCGGAACGCACACCCGGCTTCGCTTATGCAGGCCGGGTTTTTTATTTTGCGCGAACAGCGCAGCGACAATACACGATGAAACGCGACGCTATTTCCCCGGTTGAGACACAGCTGCGAGAGCTGATGTCACGCCGCATATTGGTGCTTGATGGTGCAATGGGCACCATGATCCAACGTTACAAGCTCAGCGAAGAGGACTATCGCGGCGAGCGCTTTGCCGATTTCTCTGTGCCCGGCAAAGAAGTCTTCGTCAAAGGCAACAATGAACTGCTGACGCTAACGCAGCCGCACATCATTCAAGAGATTCACGAGCAGTATCTCGCCGCGGGTGCAGATCTCATCGAGACCAACACCTTTGGTGCCACCTCGATCGCGCAAGACGATTACCACATGGCGCACCTGGTGCGCGAGATGAATCTCGAGTCAGCGCGACTGGCGCGCGCTGCGTGCGACAAATACTCCACACCTGAAAAGCCGCGCTTCGTCGCAGGCGCGCTCGGCCCCACCCCGAAAACTGCCTCTATTTCACCGGACGTGAATGACCCGGGTGCGCGCAATGTCAGCTTTGATCAACTCGTCGCCGCCTATCATGAGCAAGTGACCGCGTTGGTTGAGGGTGGCGCTGATGTGCTGTTGGTTGAGACGGTCTTTGACACACTCAACTGCAAAGCGGCGCTGTTTGCGATCGATGCTTTTTTCGAGCAAACCGGCACACGTTTGCCGATCATGATCTCCGGCACCGTGACCGACGCTTCAGGGCGCATCTTGTCCGGACAGACCGTGACCGCTTTCTGGAATTCGGTACGTCATGCCAAGCCGCTCACGATTGGTTTGAATTGCGCGCTGGGCGCAACACTGATGCGTCCCTATGCAGAAGAGTTGTCCAAGATCGCCGAGACTTTCGTTTGTATTTACCCGAATGCGGGCTTGCCAAACCCGATGTCAGATACAGGGTTTGATGAAACACCGGACATCACCGCTTCTTTGTTGAAAGAGTTCGCGGATAGCGGTTTTGTGAACATCGCCGGCGGTTGCTGTGGCACCACGCCCGATCACATTCGAGAAATTGCCAACACGGTTGCCAGTATCGCGCCGCGCAAGGTGCCAACCCATATCCACCAGATGAGATTGTCTGGCTTGGAGTCGTTCACGATCGACGATGACTCCTTGTTTGTGAATGTGGGTGAGCGCACCAATGTCACGGGCTCAAAAGCTTTTGCGCGCATGATTCTCAATGAGCAGTATGAAGAAGCGCTGGCCGTCGCGCGTCAGCAAGTTGAGAATGGTGCGCAGGTGATCGACGTCAACATGGACGAAGCCATGCTTGACTCGGTCGCGGCGATGTCACGCTTCCTGAATCTGATCGCTTCCGAGCCAGATATCGCGCGCGTGCCGATCATGATCGATTCCTCCAAGTGGAGCGTACTCGAGGCCGGGCTGAAGTGTGTACAGGGCAAGGCGATTGTTAACTCGATCTCTTTGAAGGAAGGCGAGGAAGAGTTTCTGCGTCAGGCGACGCTGTGCCGGCGCTATGGCGCGGCGGTGATCGTGATGGCTTTCGACGAGACCGGCCAGGCCGACACCTTCCAGCGCAAGACCGAAATTTGCCAGCGCGCCTATCAGCTGCTGATCGAGAAGGTTGGCTTTCCACCGGAAGACATTATTTTCGACCCGAATATTTTCGCGATCGCTACCGGTATAGACGAGCATAACAATTATGCCGTCGACTTCATCGAGGCCACGCGTTGGATACGGCAGAACCTGCCACATGCGAAAGTGTCGGGCGGTGTCTCGAATGTCTCGTTCTCATTCCGCGGTAATGACCCTGCACGTGAAGCGATTCATACCGTATTTTTGTACCACGCAATTCGCGCTGGCATGAGTATGGGCATTGTGAACGCCGGCATGATGGGTGTGTATGACGATCTGGACCCCGAGCTGCGCGAGCGGGTCGAAGATGTGGTGTTGAATCGTCGTGACGATGCGACTGAGCGCATGATCGAGTTCGCCGCCACGCTGAAAGCGGGCGGCAAAAAAGAAGAACAGAATTTGGTCTGGCGCGAGGCGCCGGTTGAAAAGCGTTTGGCGCATTCGCTGATTCATGGCATCACGCAATGGATCGTCGAGGATACGGAAGAGGCGCGTCAACAAGTCGCCGACAAAGGGGGGCGTCCGATTCACGTGATCGAAGGCCCGCTGATGGATGGCATGAACATCGTTGGCGACCTGTTCGGTCAGGGCAAAATGTTTTTGCCACAGGTGGTGAAGTCGGCGCGTGTGATGAAGCAGGCAGTGGCGCACCTGGTACCCTTTATCGAAGAAGAAAAAGCCGAGGAAGAACGTCGTACAGGCGTGGCCGCGAAGCCCAAAGGCAAAATCGTGATCGCCACGGTCAAGGGTGATGTGCACGATATCGGCAAAAACATCGTCACCGTCGTCCTGCAGTGTAATAACTTCGAGGTGGTGAACATGGGCGTGATGGTCCCGTGCACCGAGATCCTCGCCAAGGCTAAAGAAGAAAACGCTGACATCATCGGACTGTCCGGGCTGATCACGCCTTCGCTCGAGGAAATGGCGCATGTCGCCAAAGAGATGCAGCGCGACCCATGGTTCCGCGAGCGCAAGATGCCTCTGTTGATTGGTGGCGCGACCACGAGCCGCGCGCATACCGCGGTAAAAATTGCGCCTAACTACGAGGGTCCAGTAATTTATGTACCGGATGCATCACGTTCGGTATCTGTCGCGCAGTCACTGCTGACCGATGAATCGCGTGACCGGTATCTCGACGAGATTGCCACTGACTATGAACGGATTCGCGTGCAGCACGCTGGCAAGAAAGCCTTGCCGATGTTGTCGCTCGAGAAGGCCCGCCGTAACAAAATGCAGTTGAAATTTGATGGTGAGTTCGCGCCGGTGAAGCCGAAGTTCATTGGGCGTCGGCATTTCCGCAATATGGATCTTGGCCTGCTGGCGCAATACATTGACTGGGCGCCTTTTTTCCAGACGTGGGATTTGGCCGGTGCTTTCCCGGAGATCTTGACTGACCCGATCGTTGGCGAATCCGCCAGCCATGTGTATCGCGAAGGTCAGGCAATGCTCAGAAAAATCGTCGAGGGTCGCTGGCTGACCGCCAATGGCGTGATCGCATTGTTACCCGCCAATAGCGTCGGCGATGACGATATTGAGGTCTACACCGATGAGACCAAGAGCGAAGTCGCATTTACTTACTACGGCTTGCGTCAGCAAAATGAGAAGCCTGTGATTGAAGGCGTCGCGCGTCCGAATCAATGTCTCGCTGATTTCATCGCGCCTAAAGATTCCGGTGTGACCGACTACATCGGTATGTTCGCCGTCACTGCTGGCATTGGCATTGAGAAGCATGAAAAGCGCTTTGAAGATGCAGGTGATGATTATTCATCGATCATGCTGAAGGCCTTGGCGGATCGCTTGGCAGAATCCTGTGCCGAGTACCTGCACGAGCGCGTTCGTAAAGATCTGTGGGGCTATGCGGCGGATGAGAAGCTCAGCAACGAACAATTGATTGCGGAGCAGTATCGCGGTATTCGTCCGGCTCCCGGTTACCCCGCTTGTCCCGAACATACGGTGAAGGCGGATATGTTCCGCATCCTCGAAGCAGAGGATATCGGCATGAGTCTGACTGAATCGTATGCGATGTTCCCTGGTGCAGCCGTCTCAGGTTTTTACTTCGCGCATTCAGCATCGAAGTATTTCACGGTAGGCAAAATCGGCGAAGATCAGGTCACCGATATGGCCGCGCGGCGCAATGTGCCGATGGACTTGTTGCAACGCTGGCTTGCCCCTAACCTCTGATTTAGAGCCGACAAGCATCTTGCTGGCATTATTTGGGCGCTGGCTGTATGTCATGTACGGTCTGCGCCGCCCCTGCTTGGTCAGCGATGTTTTTAAGGGCGGTGTTGGGGTGGTCAGCCTTTAAGTGGTCGATGTTGATGCGACGGGTGCACCTTCAACAAAAAGCTTCAGCTCGCCACTGTCGAACGAATGCCAGGTTTCGTTAGTGGTGAGCGGTTCGGTGACGATCACTGCTACACGATCGTTCGGCGTAGTCACCTCGGAAAAGTCGACCGACAAATCTTCATCGGATAACTTCGCCTGCGTAAAGGGATGCTGCCGCACGATGTAATGCAACCGTGTCGAGCAATGTGCGAATAGCGCCGTACCATCCGACAGCATCATGTTGAATACGCCAAAGCGGGCAATCTCGCGCGTGAGCTGGTCAATTTCTTGTCGCAGTGCGTCTAGCGTTGGCGGTGTGTCACCGAAGCGGCGGCGTAACTGCTGCAGCAGATAACAAAATGCGCGTTCGCTATCTGTTGTGCCCACTGGCCGAAATGCGCCATCGAGTGCGGGTGAAAAATCCTTTAGATCGCCATTGTGTGCAAACACCCAGTAGCGACCCCAGAGCTCGCGGATGAAAGGGTGACAATTTTCGAGGGCAACCTGACCTTGGGTAGCCTTGCGGATGTGTGCGATGACGTTTTTCGACTTGATCGGATAGCTTTTGATCAGTTCCGCGACGGGCGAGGCAACGGCTGACTCATGATCGACAAACAGCCGAACGCCGGCACCTTCAAAGAAGGCAATGCCCCAGCCATCTTTGTGTTCGTCGGTGCGGCCGCCACGAGTCGCGAAGCCAGTAAAGCTGAACACGATATCAGTCGGCACGTTGCAATTCATGCCGAGTAGCTGGCACATGGTCAATTCCGTGTTGGGTTGTGATACTGAACACGGTATCACAACCCAGCTCGACTTAATCCAGCTGGCGGAGCTGAGTGGCGCAACGCCACAGGGTGTGGCCGGACGCAGCGTATTTCTGCTCGAATGGTGTTAATGCCATCGCAGGGTCGACCGGCCATGGCTCGGCATGCACTTCAGCCTCGGTAAGTTGGTTAAGCGCCATCGCCATTTCCTCGACATAGATTTTCCAGTTGCTGCGGCATTCGAGATAACCCCCAAGCTTGAGGAGCGTAGGGAATATCGGGTGACCATGCCAGCGTCGCTGAAGCTGTGCTTTTTTGGGCCAGGGATTGGGATAAAGGAGGTAATGCCTAGAGGGATGAATTCGTGCGAGCGCCATGCGCTGCCAGAAGTCCACCAGATCAGCACGCACGGTGATGAAGTTGGTCGGTTCCGGCTCATGCCAACGAATGTGGCGCTGCAAGCGATGCGCTGATTGATCGACGCCGATGACGAAGCCATCCGGAAATTGCTGCGCCAGCTTGCGCGTTGATACGCCGACGCCGCAGCCGGCGTCGATGATCAGGTCGCCGCCATGGGCTTGCCAGGCGGCGATCGCGTGTTCAAAAGGGTGCTGGCCGGAAGCCGATAGGGGCCTGAGAAATTCACAACGCTCATGTCGTTCGATCACCTCGGCCAAGCGAGGATGGACGCCGGTTTGATTGCTGGTAACGACGCGTGAAGGAGTCTGCATCAGAAACAAACATGCCCGCTCGAGCGGGCATGCATGGGAAGAAAAAGGGGAGCGAGCGTTAGCTTACTGGACAATCACTGGCTGCGCCATCAATGGGCTGTAGCTATCGAGGAATTCATCGATTTCTTCCTCGGTCGGTTGTTGGGCGCTTAATGCGCGCACATGTTGTCGGAAATTTTCAGCGAGTGTGCCTGCGAGGAAAATCTCACGCCGCGCAGGCTTGTCGAGGATTTCATAGCCGCCGAAGCGCATGGCCTCCAAGCCCGCCTCAGCGCGAAATTCAACCACCGAGTAGTGCTCGCTGTTATAGATCAGATTCATGCGCAGTGCTCCTGAGGTTTGTGAATCATCGTACACACGCAACATAGGGTGGAGGCTGCTCGGGAAATTTCAATAGGTGCGCCCCAGCTTTCAGTTTTGCTGCGGGTCTTGTGCAGCATTTTCCATTATTAGCACCGTATATCAGGACCGATTGCCAGCAGGTCGAGATATTGCGACCCTTGCAGGAATAGCAAAATCTGCTCCCGGTGCGTGGCGTCTGACAGACTGAGATACAGCTTCGCGGGTGATTTCCGGAGCACACGATTCAGTGTGACTCGCATGGTGAGATTGCCTGTGCAGCAAGGGCAGCCGGGCGCGACGCGAAATACCTCTAACGACACTTCCGGTGGCAACTCATTTAGTGGTGCGGCACCGCTTGGTATTCCTTCAATGATGGCCGCACAGGCCACGCCTGCAGGCACGGCCGCAGCAATGGCGCGTTCACGATCATCACCACGGCCGCCGACGACCAGCGAGAGTTCGGTCATCCGACTTTCTTTGCAGCGCCCTTGCTGGTATCTACACCGAGTTGCTTGAGCTTGCGATAGAGGTGGGTCCGTTCCAGCCCGGTTCGTTCAGCGACGCGCGTCATGCTGCCGCCTTCGCGTGCTAAATGGTGCTCAAAGTAGGCGCGTTCAAAAGCATCACGCGCTTCTCGAAGTGGCAATTCGAAGGAGACGCGGAACTCGTTTTCGGCGCCAGCATAGGCAGACGAGTGCATGCCATTCAAATGACCGTTTCCAATTTGTTGCAGCTGCGGCGCCAGCGAGAGCTTGTCTTGGCCCAGCATAGTGCGATGCGCCCCGCCTACCATCGTGCCGCGGGCGTGCTCTTGTCCACGCGTCAGGCCTTGCTGCACGGTGCGCAGCAATTTTTGCAGCGAGATGGGTTTCTCCAGGAAATTCATTGCGCCGATGCGGGTGGCCTCAACCGCCGTGTCAATCGTGGCGTGACCGGACATCATGATGACCGGCATGGTCAGCAAGCCATCGCGTTGCCACTCTTTCAGCAGGGTTACGCCGTCGGTATCCGGCATCCAGATATCGAGTAGTACCAAGTCCGGTG
>CAZLJL010000021.1:0-12428 GCA_964559785.1 uncultured Bifidobacterium sp. | reverse complement strand
AGTCGCCCAAAAAACGGTAAAAGTGGATAAAAAACCGCTAAAAGCACGAAAATGAACGCAACCCAACGGATCATAAGATTAAATCAGGCGACCCAAAAGTAAACAAACCACCGTCAACAGGATAGTTGAGGCGAAAGGAAGGCGTATTTTCCACCCAAAAATACTGAAATTCAGATCACCCGGCAGTCGGCCCAAACCCATTCGCTCCAGCCACGGCAGCGCCGAAGACAGCAGTACTAATGCCAAGAAAATAACAATAAACCAGCGCATCTCAGGGGTGACAACCTAACCAGGTATTAACGACGGTCGGCAAACTACAGCCGATAACTTTGATCGAGACGCTGCAGATGAGTCGGCACTGAAAGCCGGTCGACCAACAGCATTGCTTTGAATAATTCGCCCATCTCAGCGGGTGAGGTGAGTTTTTGTACGGCATTTGACAATGGCAGCCAATGACCCGGGTCCGCTACCCGTTGCGGGTCAAGCAAATCCGGCAAACCGGCACCGATCAGAAATGCAGCCTGGTTCATGTAAAGGCCCAACTCCAAACCCGCATCCAACCCAGCGCGAGCCATCTCGCTGAAATTGACGTGACTGGTAATGTCTTGCAGACCCGGCAGATAAAACGGATCCACATGGGCATGGTGACGATAATGGCACATCAGCGTGCCGCCTGAGCGCTGCGGCAGATAGTACTCCGAGGCCGGAAAACCATAATCCACCAGCAGCGCCGCACCGCCCTCGCCAGCGCGCAGCATGTCGCCCACCATCCGCACAAAACCGGCTTGTTGCGGGTGGATCTCAGTCAAGTAACCCTCGGGTAATGAGGCCGCGTCCGGGATTGGATCGGTAACGCTGTGCGCGCATTCACGATCCGCAAATATGAATTGCTGACCCTCGAGCGCCACGCCACGCTCAAACCAGCGGCCATCACGCTTCACGATCAGCGGAACCGGCATGGCATCCAGCACTTCATTGGCAATCACCAGACCCGAAAAAACAGACGGCGGTGCATCAAGCCACTCAAGGGGCGCATAATCCGCCAGCATGCGCTGCTGCCGGGCGCGTAACTCGCCGGACAATTCGACAATCTGATAGCTGGCAACCTTGGCGCCAAGCGCCGCAGCAGCGCTAAGGAAATCAGCGGCCAACTTGCCAGTACCGGCACCAAATTCGAGTATCCGCAGCGGTTTGTCACCGAGCAGATCAGCGGCAAATCGCGCCAGGGTCGCACCGAATAAGGGAGTCAGTTCAGGCGCGGTTGTAAAATCGCCGTCCTTGCCTAGCTTGGCGGCACCACCGGCGTAGTAGCCGAGGCCCTTTGCGTACAGGGACAGCTCCATATACCGGCTGAAAGAGATCCAACCATTATTCGCCAGAATAGTTTGCCGAATCTGGCTTTGTAGTGCGTGCGATGCTTGTAGGGCATCGTCAGAAGGTTCGGGTAAAGGCATGCGGTCTATTGTAGGGAAGGCAGAGCAGTCTGCGAAGTTAATTGCTTGGTTGCGCGAAATTTTCAACCAACACGCAGGTCGTCTCGATTGATCAACGATTGTTCAGCCGCCAATTAAAGCGTCGATGATATGAACGCAACACCACGCAAGTCCGCGCTAGTGACCGGTGCCGCAAAACGGCTTGGCCGCGCCATTGCGCTCGGGCTTGCGCAAGATGGCTGGGACATCGCGGTGCATTACCGTGAGTCCGAAGCTGAGGCGCACGAGACCGTCAATCAAATCACTGCGATGGGGCGGTCCGCTATCGCACTTAAATGCGACCTCGCCAGTGAAGTCGAGACCCGGCAACTACTGCCGCGCGCTGCTGCGCAACTTGGCGCAATTCGTTGCGTCGTGAATAGTGCCTCGCTGTTCTCTTACGATGATGCAAGCAGCTTCGATCAGTCGACACTCGACGCGCATATGCACAGTAATCTGATGGCGCCGATACTGCTTGCACAGGCGTTACACGCCGCGACACCCGATGACGCACAAGCCGTTGTGATCAATCTGCTGGATCAAAAACTATTCAACCTGAATCCAGACTTTCTTTCCTACACACTGTCGAAGAGCGCCTTGCACACTGCAACAACGCTACTCGCAATGTCGCTGGCACCCAAGTTACGTGTCGTCGGCCTTGCACCCGGCTTGACCCTGGTATCGGGTGAGCAAACCGAGGCGCAATTTCAAAAAGCGCACCAACAAACAGTACTTGGCCAAAGCAGTACGGCAGAAGACATCGTGCAGGCGGTCTGCTATCTGGCGCAAGCCCGGGGTATCACCGGCACCACGCTGGTGGTCGACGGTGGCCAACATTTAACCCCCATGCATCGAGACGTGATGTTCGTCGCGAAATGACATAACTCCAACTGGACCTAACCATCAACATGATCTCCAACTTGATGCACCCCAAGCTATCGGATTGCCGGCGACTATTTCTGCGCAACTTCCAAGTCATGATTAACATCGGCGTGCATGACTTTGAGAAGCGTGGCGAGCAGCGCGTATTGTTTAATGTAGAACTCTATGTACCGCTGGCCGATTCAACGCCAAAAGAAGATGAACTACATGAAGTGCTCGACTATGACTTCATCCGCAACACGATCCAGCAACGCGTGGCACAGGGTCACACGCATCTGCAAGAAACGCTGTGCGATGAGATCTCCCGCACCTTGCTCGCCCACCCCAAAGTGCGCGCCGTTCAGTTATCAACCCAAAAACCGGATGTCTACCCTGACTGCGAAGCGGTCGGCGTGGAGGTCATGCGCTTCAAGGATGCTATATGAGTAGTGCGGGTGTCGCTGGGCTCAGCGCCCGGCAAGCTGAAAAAGTCGCCTACGAGAACAACAAGCTGCATAAGCGCCTTTGTCGCTTGGTAGGGCAGGCGATCGGCGACTTCAATATGATCGAGGCCGGCGACAAGGTCATGGTCTGCCTCTCGGGTGGCAAAGACAGTTATGCGCTACTCGATATCTTGCTGACGCTGCGCGAGCGCGCCCCGATAGATTTTGAGATTGTTGCAGTCAATCTCGACCAAAAACAACCGGGCTTTCCAGCGGACGTGCTGCCCAGTTATTTGCGCAGTATTGACGTGCCATTCCATATCGAGACACAAGATACCTACAGCATTGTGAAACGCCTGATCCCGGAAGGCAAAACCACTTGCTCACTCTGCTCACGCCTGCGCCGAGGCATTCTCTACCGTGTTGCTGATGAATTGGGCGCGACTAAAATCGCCCTTGGTCATCACCGTGACGACATCATCGAGACCTTTTTTCTGAATATGTTCTTTGCCAGCAAGCTGAAGGCCATGCCACCCAAGCTGCAATCGGATGATGGCAAGCATATTGTCATCCGTCCCATGGCCTATGTGCGCGAAGCTGATACTGAACGCTACGCTGAACTCCGGCAGTTCCCCATCATTCCTTGTGATCTCTGCGGCAGCCAGGAAAATCTCCAACGCAAGCAAATCAAGGCCATGCTGCGCGATTGGGAAAAGAAATATCCGGGGCGTGTCGAGAATATATTTTCATCGCTAGATACCGTCGTGCCATCACACCTGATGGACCGCTCCTTGTTTGAATTCGGCAATCTAAGGGCGACAGGCATCGCTGATCAAAATGGCGATATCGCGTTTGATGACGAGCCTTGTGCAACCCCACAGACTCCGATCGTCAAGCTTTACTCTTGATCGATAACGACCACGGCAGCGCCGCTTGAGCGCTAATAAATCAACAAACTTTGTCCTGTTGAATGCGGTGGGTCGTGCGACGATGCATGCTAGAATTTTTACCTTCTTTAAGCGCCCCCTATGAATGTAGTCATCCTCGCCGCCGGCATGGGCAAGCGCATGCAATCCGACTTGCCAAAGGTGCTGCACCCACTGGCTGGCAAGCCTTTGCTGTCTCACGTCATCAGCACTGCCAGACAACTGAACCCCTCACGGGTGTGCGTGGTCTACGGCCACGGTGGTGACATGGTGCCCTCGCGCCTCGCAGCCGAAGATTTGCGGTTCGTGCTGCAAGCGCCGCAGCTCGGTACCGGACACGCGGTGATGCAAGCGACCGACGTGTTGAATGACGATGTGCCCACGCTGGTGCTGTACGGCGATGTGCCGCTTACTGCAGCCCAAACTTTGCAAGCCCTGGTTGACAAAGCCGGGAGGGAAAAGCTGGCGGTACTGACAGTTGATCTCGAAGATCCGACGGGCTACGGAAGGATTGTGCGCTCAGAGAATCGTATCGTTCGTATCGTTGAGCAGAAAGATGCCAGCCCGAGCGAACTCGCGATCCAAGAAGTGAATACCGGCATTCTGGTTGCGCCGACACGTGCACTGAAATCTTGGCTTGGCAAACTATCGAATAACAATGCCCAAAAAGAGTACTACCTGACCGATATCATCGCGCTGGCGGTACACGATGGCATCCCGGTGGAATCCGCCCAGCCTGTCCATGTATGGGAAACGCTCGGCGTCAACAGCAAGGTGCAGCTGGCTGAGCTTGAGCGCATCTATCAGCGCAATATCGCCCATGCACTGCTTGAGCAAGGCGTCACCTTGGCTGACCCGGATCGTATCGATGTGCGTGGCACGCTGCATTGCGGACGCGATGTATCGATTGATGTGGGCTGCGTCTTCGAGGGCGAAGTTACGCTGGCTGATGGCGTGACCATCGGCGCCAATTGCGTGATTCGTGATGCGGCTATTGATCGTAGCGTCACGATTAAGGCTTTCTCACATATCGAAGGGGCTACCATTGGTATCAATGCACAGATTGGTCCTTACGCACGTCTGCGCCCCGGCACCGTACTAGGTGCCGATGTCCATGTTGGCAATTTCGTCGAAATAAAAAACAGTCAGTTCGACGCCCACAGCAAGGCTAATCACTTGGCTTATGTCGGCGACGCTAGCGTCGGTGCGCGCGTCAATATTGGCGCTGGTACGATCACTTGCAACTATGATGGTGCGAATAAACACCGCACGGTTATTGAAGATGACGCCTTCATCGGTAGCGATACGCAACTGGTCGCTCCTGTCACGGTGGGCAAAGGTGCGACACTTGGCGCCGGGACCACACTGACGAAAGATGCGCCGCCCAATAGTCTGACAGTATCGCGCGCAAAACAAATCAGCATCGCTGGGTGGCAACGTCCAGTGAAAACAAAAAAACAGGATTAAGTATGTGCGGTATCGTCGGCGCCGTCGCCCAACGCGACATTGTTCCCATTCTGCTGGAAGGCTTGCGCCGACTCGAGTATCGCGGCTATGACTCCTGCGGCGTGGCAGTTCATCAGCAAGGACTGAAGCGCTCGCGCAGCGTTGCTCGCGTCGCCGAGTTAGCGTCTCAAGTGGAAAGTACGGGGCTGGCCGGTGATACCGGTATCGCTCATACCCGCTGGGCCACCCACGGCGCACCTGCAACTAACAATGCGCATCCTCACTTTTCAAGCAGTCAGGAACGCGCGAAGATTGCGCTGGTTCATAACGGCATCATCGAAAATTATGAAGCGCTACGCGACACCCTGAGCAAAAAGGGCTATGTATTCGAGTCGCAGACAGATACCGAGGCGGTTGCGCATCTGATTCACGACTTATATGACGGTGATTTACTCCGGACAGTGCAAAAGGCAGTCAAGCAACTGCATGGCGCCTTCGCGATAGCAGTGTTCTGCGACGATGAGCCACATCGGGTGGTCGGTGCACGCTTGGGTTGTCCACTGGTGGTCGGTATCGGGCAGGGTGAAAACTTTATTGCCTCGGATGCGATGGCGCTGGCTGGCAGCACTGATCAAATCATTTATCTGGAAGAAGGCGATGTCGTCGATGTCACCTTATCCGGTGTCAGCATCACCGACAAAACCGATCAGCCGGTTGTACGAACCGCGCAAACTGTACATGCTTACTCCGGTGCGATCGACCTTGGTCCCTACCGGCATTACATGCAAAAGGAAATTTTCGAGCAGCCGGCTGCCATCAGTGACACGCTGGAGGGCGTTTTAGGCTTCGCACCTGACTTGTTCGGCGAGTCGGCGGCCGAGGTCTTCGGCAGCATCGACAGTATTCAGATTCTGGCCTGCGGTACCAGCTACTACTCTGGCATGACCGCCCGATACTGGCTTGAATCGATTGCCGGCATACCAACCCAGGTAGAAATCGCGAGCGAGTATCGTTA
Organism: uncultured Bifidobacterium sp.; assembly: GCA_964559785.1. GTDB lineage: Bacteria > Pseudomonadota > Gammaproteobacteria > Burkholderiales > Burkholderiaceae_D > Pernthalerella. Next base: position 6,265 of record CAZLJL010000021.1, on the reverse strand, counting down.
TCGGGAACCGGCCGTTAACCCGAATGCCTTGGTGGTGGTGATCTCGCAATCGGGCGAGACTGCTGACACCCTGGCAGCGCTGAAGTACGCCAAACAACTCGGGCACCGTCACTCGCTGGCCATTTGCAATGTCGCCACCTCGGCGATGGTACGAGAGACCACGCTGGCCTACCTGACCAGAGCGGGTGTCGAGATTGGTGTTGCATCGACCAAAGCCTTCACCACACAACTCACTGCGCTATTTCTCTTGACGCTCACATTGGCTAAGCTGCGTGGACAGTTGAGCGACGAGGCAGAAGCTGAGTATCTGAAACACTTGCGCCATCTACCGGTGGCGATTTCATCAGTGCTTGCGCTCGAGCCGCAAATCATTGCCTGGGCCGACGCCTTTGCGAAAAAAGAGAATGCGCTATTTCTTGGCCGCGGCCTTCACTATCCGATCGCCCTTGAAGGGGCGCTGAAGCTGAAAGAGATTTCTTATATTCACGCCGAGGCCTATCCGGCCGGCGAACTGAAGCATGGCCCGCTGGCACTGGTAACGGAAGAGATGCCGGTCGTCACTGTCGCGCCAAACGATGCGCTGATCGAGAAACTAAAATCGAATATGCAGGAAGTCCGTGCGCGCGGTGGGCAGTTGTATGTGTTCGCAGATGCAGACTCTCGTATCGCCTCCAGCGACGGCATCCATGTGATTCGCATGCCTGAGCACTACGGACCGCTGTCGCCCATCTTGCATGTGGTACCGCTACAGTTACTCGCGTATCACACCGCACTCGCGCGAGGCACCGACGTCGATAAGCCACGCAACCTGGCAAAGTCGGTGACCGTGGAGTAAGCCGCTGTTGGCAGCCAAATAGCATTCAGAACGCATGGCTTGGATTATTACCAAATATCTGCTTACCGCAGCGGTCGTCGTGCTCGTGTCAGAAGTCGCTGCGCGTAACGAGAAACTCGGCGGCCTGATCGCTGCGCTGCCCATGGTGACCTTTCTCGCTTTGATTTGGCTATATCTGGAAAATCAGCCCAAAGAGAAAATCTCAAACCACGCTTGGTATACCTTTTGGTACGTGATACCGACACTGCCAATGTTTCTAGCTTTCCCTTTTTTACATGAGCGTATCGGGTTCTGGTTGACGCTGGCTGCATGCGCAGTCATCACCATCGCGTGCTTTGTGCTGCTAATGCATCTCTTGAAGCTGTTTGGGATTGATATCGTCTAGGTCAGGCCAGACCACCACGCCAGCAGTAATCGCTCGGACCGCTGGATTTTATTCTCTGCTCTCCAATACCTGTTCGCTGATCGGAATGAGTGATCAAGCGATATCAGTTTCATCTCATTGAAGACCGAATCCTCGTGATTTTTTTGGACGGATGGTTACGAACGCGCTTGGTACCACAGCTGGTCAATGGTGGTGCCGCCCCCGACAACCCCGTTCAGCACGAAAGGAAAAACACCATGACGCCACGCGTACACACCCATCGCCGTACTGAAAGCTCTGCCGAAATCGATAGTAGCGATTCATCAAGCTCAGACAATCATGCCAAGCGCTTGGATGATCACCAAGGCGCCTACTCGGAAGGCCGAGTAGCTACAACTGAGAATGCCGCGAGCACCGAAAAAATCTTTACTCCACTCTGCCCGGCACCGGTACGTCTCGCAATTGGCGTGTTCTCTGTGCTGGGCGCTGCCGCCGGCATGACAATGGCGATCGTGGCGGGGAATGCTCTGAACAGCCCCAGCGATCCTGAGGCCGATCTGCACCGAGCGATGTTGGGCGCCGGGGCCGCCATGCTGGGACTCGGCTTCATCGGCGTGTTATCGACACAGGTTAACAAAGAACAACCCGCGCCATCGACCCTCAGCGCCTAAGCACATACGCCACTGCGCCGCAGCCTCGACTGCGGCGATCTGCCGGGCAAGAACCATGAACCCATTGCTCCACGAAGCGGCTAAGGAGGCACTTCACAGCCCCGATGCAGAAGTCCGAGACATGGTGCTGCTCGCAATGCAGGCACTCGAACAGGTGCCGCAACAGATCGAGACCCGGCAAGCGTCGCTTGCAAAAAACCAAACGCTGGCAGGATGTTTGCAGATCGCCCCTGAACAGATAGCGCAATCTCGACAGCTGGCGGGCGACCTGTGCGACCTAGGTAACTTTCTGCTGGCGCTACCGCTAGCGATGTACTGCGCCTGTTACGCATCAGATCATGCCGAGCACAGTTTCTTGGCCGGTACCTGTCTGCAACGCCTGGGCCAGCCCGCCTCGGCGGCACATTTCTACCGAGTGGCGTTGCAGCTGGATGAGGCCGATGCGGCATCGGCTTACCGTCTAGGCGAATGCCTGGAAGCCGTTGGGCAGCCCGAAGAAGCCAGCCACCTCTACCGCTGGACGATTGAACTAGCGCGTGGCGACTTTGCGCTGCGCACCCTACAAGACATGGCCAGCAGCCGGATTTCACGGCTCGGCGCGGTCCCCTAACCCTGATCGGCGGTGATTGTTTCCGGCTATACTGAAACGCTTTGACGTTAACGTAAGCGTCAATCAGAAAATCATCGTGGCCAGCGCCATGCTGGCCGACCGGAGAGAACCCCCCATGACCGACCTTTCCGTCGCACATAGCCTCACCTCTTACACGCCCAAAAACAAAATCCGCTTTGTCACGGCGGCCTCTCTGTTTGATGGCCATGACGCATCGATCAACATCATGCGGCGCATCTTGATGTCACAGGGTGCTGAGGTGATCCATCTCGGACACAACCGCTCGGTCGACGAAATTGTGACCGCAGCATTGCAAGAAGACGCACACGGAATTGCGGTGTCCAGCTATCAGGGCGGTCACCTTGAATACTTCAAGTACATGATCGATCTGCTGCGCGAGCGCGGTGGCGCCAACATCAAAGTGTTTGGCGGCGGCGGCGGCGTGATCGTTGCCGACGAAATCAGTGAACTACATGACTACGGCGTGACCCGCATCTTCAGCCCGGAAGATGGCCAGCGCATGGGCTTGGTTGGCATGATTCTGTACATGATCCAAACCTGTGACAGTGATTTATCGGGCTATGCACCGACCAGTATCACAGCGCTGCAACAAGGCGATATCGCCGCAAGACACCGGCCGCTGGCGCAGCTCATCACAGCACTGGAGAATGACAAAGTGTCATCCGCGCTTCGCGCCTCGCTGCGAGAAGCCGCCCAGCAAAAGAAAATTCCGGCGCTTGGCATTACGGGTACGGGTGGCGCAGGCAAATCCTCACTCACTGATGAGCTCATACGACGGCTGAGGATTGATCAGGGTGACGCACTGAATATCGCGCTGATCTCGATTGATCCGTCGCGTCGCAAATCCGGTGGCGCACTGCTGGGCGATCGCATCCGCATGAATGCCATCGGACCTTGGCATGGCAATAGCCGGGTATTCATGCGCTCACTGGCGACGCGCGAGGCAGGCTCGGAGATATCGCAAGCACTGCCAGATGTGATCGCTGCTTGTCGCGCAACTGGCTTCGATCTGGTGATTATTGAAACTTCAGGGATCGGTCAGGGCGATGCGGCGATCGTGCCGCATGTCGATCTGAGCTTGTATGTCATGACACCCGAGTTTGGCGCTGCGTCCCAGCTGGAAAAAATCGATATGCTCGATTTTGCGGACGCTGTCGCGATCAATAAATTCGATCGCAAAGGGGCGCAAGACGCGCTGCGCGATGTCGCAAAACAAGTGCAACGCAACCGAGAAGCTTGGACCCAGATGCCCGAAGACATGCCAGTCTTTGGCACGCAAGCATCGCGCTTTAACGATGACGGTGTCAGTGCCTTGTACCAGGGTTTGCTGCCACTACTCACCGAGCGCGGGCTGCTCAGCCGCCCGGGCAAACTGGCACCGGTTTCAGCGCGCGCCTCCAGCGGCCGCCATGCGATCGTGCCACCGGCACGAAGCCGCTACCTTGCAGAAATTGCCGATACCGTGCGCTCGTATCATCGCCGCGTCGAAAAACAAGTCGTGATCGCGCGGGAGCACCAGCAGCTCTCAGAAGCGAAGCGCATGTTGCTCGCGGCCGGCAAAACCGCCGACTTTGACGCACTGATTGCCCAGCGCGATCAGGCACTGGATGCAGACGCTCGACAACTATTGGCGCGCTGGCCCGAAGTTCGTACAACCTATGAAGGCGATGAGCACGTCGTCAAAATCCGCGATAACGAAATCCGAACACGGCTGTATACCGACACACTGTCGGGTAACCGCGTGCGCAAAGTCTCGCTACCGAAATATGCCGATCACGGCGACTTGCTGCGCTGGCTGATGAAAGAAAATCTTGCGGGTTACTTCCCGTACACCGCCGGCGTGTTCCCCTTCAAGCGCGAGAATGAAGATCCTACCCGCATGTTCGCCGGTGAAGGTGATGCTTTCCGTACCAACCGGCGCTTCAAGCTCGTATCCGAGGGCATGCCTGCAAAACGGCTATCGACCGCATTTGATTCAGTCACGCTGTATGGTGCCGATCCGGCGCTACGGCCGGATATCTACGGCAAGGTCGGTAACTCCGGGGTGTCGATTGCGACGCTGGACGATATGAAGGTGCTGTATGACGGATTCGATCTGTGCGATCCGTCGACCTCGGTCTCGATGACCATCAATGGCCCGGCGCCGACGATACTGGCATTCTTCATGAATACCGCCATAGACCAGCAGCTCGATAAATTCCGCACGGAGAAAGGCCGCGAGCCAACGGCGGAGGAAGCCGCGCAGGTCAAAGCTTGGGTGCTGAAGAACGTACGCGGCACAGTTCAGGCCGACATCCTGAAAGAAGATCAGGGGCAGAACACCTGTATCTTCTCGACGGAGTTCTCCTTAAAGGTCATGGGCGACATTCAGCAATACTTCGTTGATCATCAGGTACGCAACTTCTATTCCGTGTCGATCTCGGGTTATCACATTGCCGAAGCGGGTGCCAACCCGATTTCGCAGCTTGCATTTACGCTGTCGAATGGCTTCACTTTCGTTGAAGCTTATCTAGCACGCGGCATGCACATCGACGACTTCGCACCGAACTTGTCGTTCTTCTTCTCGAACGGTATGGACCCTGAGTACACCGTACTCGGACGCGTTGCCCGCCGCATCTGGGCAGTGGCGATGAAGGAAAAATACGGTGCCAATGATCGCAGTCAGAAACTGAAGTATCACATCCAGACCTCAGGCCGCTCGCTGCATGCGCAGGAAGTCGACTTCAATGATATTCGCACTACACTGCAGGCGCTGATCGCGATTTACGATAACTGTAACTCGCTGCATACAAATGCTTATGACGAAGCCATCACCACACCGACCGATGAATCCGTGCGCCGGGCGCTGGCCATTCAGCTAATCATCAACCGCGAATGGGGTCTGGCAAAGAATGAGAACCCGAATCAAGGTGCGTTCGTACTGGACGAACTGACCGACCTGGTCGAGGAAGCAGTACTGCAGGAATTCGAGCGCATTGCCGAACGTGGCGGCGTGCTTGGCGCTATGGAAACCGGCTACCAGCGCAGCAAGATTCAAGAAGAGTCGCTACTCTATGAACACAAGAAGCATGACGGTAGCCTGCCGATCATCGGCGTGAATACTTTCCGAAATCCGAACGGCGATACGGTTCCGCAAGCGCTCCTATTAGCGCGCTCAACCGAAGAAGAAAAGCAATCGCAGTTAAAACGCCTTGCTGATTTTCATGCGCGCCACAAAGATCAAGCGCCGCAGGCACTGGCTGCGCTACAAGAAGCGGCGATCAATGATGAGAATGTGTTTGCACAGCTCATGGATGCGGCGCGGGTTTGCTCGTTGGGCCAAATCACTGAGGCTTTGTTCGAAGTTGGCGGGCAGTACCGGCGTAGTATGTAAACTGCTACCGTCGAGCCGCAGCAAGCAGCGCTACTGTGCGGGGCGCTCTATATGACGATCTGCGCCATCCGTGCCGCAACATTACAATGCGGCATGCCCTCCAACCCCTATCATTTCGAACCGACCAACGCCGGACTCGAAGCGCGGCTGTCGACGATCGACATCGCCGCCTACAGTAAGACCCGCAATCATCTGAGCGGTCAGGTCACACGGCTGTCGCCTTACATCACGCACGGCTTTATATCGATTCCCGAACTGTTCGACCGACTTCCTGAACTCAAACTCGCCGACAAGCTTGCGTTTGAGTTTGGCTGGCGCGAATTCTTTCATCATGTATGGAGCCGTGAGGGCGAGCGTATCCTGTCGGATTTACGGCCATCCCTGCCCGGTG
>CAZLJL010000020.1:0-13093 GCA_964559785.1 uncultured Bifidobacterium sp. | reverse complement strand
ACGGTTGGCTCAGTGTAGCTGCCGATGGCCGGGTCACCGTGATGCTCGCCAAAAGCGAGATGGGTCAGGGCGTGATGACCTCGCTGGCGATGCTAGTGGCAGAGGAGTTGGATGTGCCACTTTCATCGATTGACATGAGGCAGGCACCGCTACGCGCGATTTATGGCGATACCTCGATGGCAGCCGACGGTCTGCCATTTCATCCCGATGATCACGGCGTGGTGAAGCAGAGCGCGCAGTGGATCTCGCGCAAACTGATGCGTGAACTCGGGCTGATGGTCACCGGTGGATCGTCCAGTATCAAAGATAGCTGGTTACCGATGCGCGAGGCCGGCGCTGCCGCGCGCGCGCGCCTGATCGCGGCGGCTGCGCGCGGCTGGGGTGTACCGGAAACCGAGTGCAGCACTGCGCAAGGTCGGGTGTCGCATGTGGGTGGCCGGTCGGTCGGCTATGGCGAGTTAGCGCCGAGCGCGGCCGCTATTGGTGATGTGCCCTATGCCGTGAAGCCTGGCGCGGACTTCAGACTGATCGGCACACCCGCCGCGCGGCTGGATGTGCCATCCAAAGTGAATGGCAGCGCGCGCTTTGGGATGGACATTCGCCTTGAGGGGATGCGTTACGCCATGCTGCTGATGTGCCCGGTTTTTGGCGGTAAGCGAAAAAGTTTCGACGCCGGTCCGGTTGAGAAACTGCCCGGCGTCGTGCGGGTGGTGGCGCTGGATGCGGATCAGTCAGGTGCGGCAGAGGCAGTTGCGGTGGTGGCTGAGTCGCGCTGGCAAGCGATGCAGGCGATCGAGCAGCTCGCGGTAGTTTGGGATGAGGGCGGCAACGCGCCGCTGTCATCCGCTGCGATTTCGCAAGCGCTTGTCGAAGCGGTCGATACAGAAAACGCGTTTAGCTACCACCAGCGCGGCGACATGAAAGCGGTGGTGAGCGCCAAGCGCATCAGCGCCGATTACAGCGCGCCATTCCTCGCCCACGCAGCGATGGAGCCGGTGAATGCCACTGCGCAGTTTGTTAATGGACGGCTGAAGCTGTGGGTGCCGACGCAGACGCCATCCTTAGCGGTATCAGTTGCTGCGCGCATCGCGGGTATTGAAGAGGATGCAGTGGACCTGGTGGTGACCTTGCTCGGTGGTGGCTTTGGTCGACGTCTCGACAATGACATGGTGGCGCAGGTGGTGCAGCTTGCGCTTGCCATGGAGGGCGCGCCGGTACAACTGCTGTGGACCCGTGAGCAGGATATGGCGCATGATTTTTATCGTCCTGCCGCGGTGGCGCGCTTGACTGGCCTGTTGTCGGAGGAGGGCGAATTGGTCGGCTGGGACACCAAGTCGGCGTCAGGCGCACCGGGTCAGCATCTGGTTCATCGGGCATTTGGTCTGCCGATGATGGGCCCGGACAAGACTACGGTCGAGGGCTTGTACGACCACTGCTATGAGATACCGAATCAGTTGGTGTCTCATGTCATTGTTGAGTCGTCGGTGCCGCTCGGTACCTGGCGCTCGGTCGGTCACTCCCATAATGCGTTTTTCAAAGAGAGCTTTATTGACGAGCTCGCGCATGCTGCCGGTGTCGACCCGGTGCGTTTTCGGCGCCAGATGTTGTACCGGCACCCGCGTCATTTAACGGTGCTGGATGCGGCGATAAAGCTGGCGGGTAAGGCGGCGAATGGAAATGCGCTGGGCGTCGCGTTACATCAGTCATTTGGCAGTATCGTGGCGCAGGTGGCCGAGGTATCGGTCGAGGGCACCCATATCCGCGTTCATAAAGTCAGCTGTGTGGTGGATTGCGGCGTTGTGGTCAACCCGGAAGGTGTACGTCAACAGATGGAGTCGGCAATTGCATTTGGCTTGTCGGCGGCGCTGCATGATGAGATCACGATTAGCGATGGCCGAGTGCAGCAGTTGAATTTTCACGACTACCCAACGCTACGCATCACGGACATGCCTGAGGTGCAGGTTGAGATTATTGCGGGTGCCGATGCGCCGGAAGGTGTAGGTGAGCCTGGTACGCCGCCGATTGCGCCAGCGGTCGCGAATGCCGTATTTAAACTGACCGGTAAGCGTCTGCGTAGTCTGCCGTTGCGGTTGGAGAGTGTGTCAGCGCCTACCTGAGCGATTGTCGTTCCTGTGAATCGTTTGGGAATCTCACGTCTGCAATCTAGGTCCGGTATGACGAATCAAGAGCTCACTTGCGCCAACAGCATGCGTAGATTGCATTCCTGCTGCCATTGCTCACGCTCCGGACTGCTGCTTGCCTCGCGCCTGAGTTCCTCTTCATCGCGACTGAGTTGTGCTTCCAGCAAACGCGCCACTTGGCGCGGCTCGGGCAGCATGGTGCCGTAGAACACAACCATGTCACGATGTTGAATCAGGATGGTGGGGAAGTTTTCAACGTCGAGGTCGCCCACCAGATCGGCCTGATCCTCGATATCAATCCAGACAAACTGCTGCTCGGGATGTTCGGCAGCCAGCGCCTCAAAGCCAGGGCGGTACTGTTTGCAGACATCGCACCACGCAGCGCACAGACAGGCCACTACCCACCGGCCTTCGTCCAACGCGCGAGCCAGCTGGGGGAATTGGTCTGGTACTAAAAATAACGGCTGCAGGACCAGATTCTACCCGATGGGCGCTTGGTAAAATCCGTCTATGCCGCATCCTCTACCCACGCTTGCCGCGATCGAGACATCGACCGAACTGGCATCAGTCGCTGTCTTGCACCAAGGCGAGTTGTTTACCCAGCAGTCGAGTGGGGCAGCGACGCACTCGGCAACCGTGTTGCCCATGCTGCAACGTGCTTTGCATGATGCCGGTATTGACCTACACGCCTGCGACGCGTTTGCCTACGGTTGTGGCCCTGGGTCTTTTACTGGCGTTCGGACTGCCTGCGGTTTGGTACAGGGCTTGGCCTTTGGTGCGCAGCGCAAAGTCATACCGGTTGTCACGCTGCTGGCGATGGCTGAGGCAGCGCGCCTCGCGGGTGCCGGCGATGAGGTCATTACGGTGATGGATGCCCGCATGGGGGAGGTGTACTGGGCGCACTACCGCTATGCCGATGCATGGCAATTGATCAGCGAGCCTATCCTATCGCGTGCCGAGCAAGTGGTCATGAACACTGAGGCCGCGGTCTGCGGTAACGGTGTACAGGCCTATCCAGACGCCTTTGCAGCAATTGCTGTTGAAAGACGTTACCCCGAGATCTTGCCGCATGCAGCGAGTATTGCCCGGCTTGCAGTCGGAGCATTGGCTAAAGGTGAAAGTGTCGATGCGCGCGATGCGCAACCTCTTTATCTTCGCAACAAGGTTGCGCTCACCACCGCAGAGCGTCTTGCCGCTGGAGTTGCCTCATGAGTTCAGTACTGAAGGCAACACGCTATACAGGCAAACTGGAATTCGCACCTATGAGTGTGCGCGATGTCGAGGAAGTGGTGCGTGTCGAAAATGATGCCTACCCATTCCCGTGGACTCGAGGTAATTTTCTTGATTCATTAGCCAACCGCTACGATGCCTGGGTGTTGCGCGAAACCGATGGACGCCTTGCGGGCTATTTTCTGCTGATGCAAGCGGTCGATGACGTCCATCTGCTCAACATCACGGTTCGGCCAGATTTGCAGGGTCAGGGTGTTGGTCGTGTTTTGCTGGACAAGGTGTGCGCCTTAGCGGAGGCTGCGGGCATTTATCAAATTCTTCTCGAGGTCAGACCCTCAAATCAACATGCTCAAGGGGTTTACCGTCATGCCGGATTCCAAGTGATTGGTACTCGAAAAAAGTATTATCCAGCCGCTGGCACCACACGCGAAGATGCGATCGTGATGCGACTTCAACTCGGGCAGGCACAAGCGTGAACCTGGACAAAGTCCATAAGCTGCAGCAGATGGGGCTGGGCCCGGTATGGGTGCGTCGGCAGGGTGCTGCTGTTGGCTCACCTGTTGATGCGGGTGCGGGGATAGTCAGCGCATCGAACGATCAGCATGACGCTTCGCTTGCCGCGATGGATTGGGATGCTCTGGAAGCCAGCATTCGTGAGTGCACACGGTGTGGTTTGTGTGAGGGCAGAAAACATGCGGTACCTGGTGTGGGTGACCGAGGTGCGCGTTGGTTGTTTGTTGGTGAAGGGCCTGGGCGCAATGAAGATTTGCAGGGTGAGCCGTTTGTCGGCCCTGCGGGCAAGCTGCTCGACAATATGCTGCGCGCTTTGGGTTTGGCGCGTGGGCAGGACACCTATATCGCCAACATCGTGAAATGCCGACCGGTCGGGTCCGATGGTCGTGATCGACCGCCGACACCTGACGAGGTTAATGCTTGCATGCCTTATTTGCGCCGACAAATTGCATTGATTCGTCCGCAAGTCATTATCGCGTTGGGTAAAACAGCGGCCGTGTCATTGCTTGGGTTGCCAGCAGAGACCGCGCTGGCAGGCTTGCGTGGCCAGCCTCGCGAGTTTGATGGCATCCCTTTGGTGATTACGTATCACCCAGCTTATCTACTCAGACAACCCGCAGACAAAGCTAAAACCTGGCGCGATCTCTGCCTCGCCCAGCACATTATTGATGGCGCCTGAGCTGATGCGCTCAGAAAGCCCCAGTCATCAAGCGGAATTTCAGCAGCGATGGGCTTGTTTAAGCAACCCGCATACGCGCGCGCTGGCCTGGCTGCTGGAAGCACCGGATGTGCTGGATGCAGACGCTGTCCGCTGGCAAGGAAAGATCGCACGCCTGCCTGCAGACACTGCCGAGCGATGCCGCGACTGGCTGCTTCAACTCGACGCCGATGCCAGTGCGTTCGAAGCCTACCTGGATGTGAAACGCTTCACTCGGCTCGGACGTTACGCGGAGCGTTTACTGGCGTGGTACTTCAAGCATCAAGGCCAACTCGTGGCCCATGGTCTGCCAGTACGCAGCGGCAAAGAAGAGACGATTGGCGAATTTGATTTCCTGTTGAAGTTTGAACAGTCCCTCGTGCATTGGGAATTGGCCACCAAGTTTTACTTGCTCGCGGTGGATGATCCCGCATTAGCCACCGTACAGCAGGCAGATTATTTTGTTGGACCGAATCTCGCGGATACTTTGGGCCGCAAAATGCGCAAGATTCTTGATCGTCAACTGGCGCTTGGCGAGCACACGGCCGCGCAAGCATTACTGCCACAGCCATTGTCTGCAGCGCAGGCCCTGGTCAAAGGTTGGTTATTCCATCGGCGTGGCTCGCAGCTTAATTTGGCGCCGCTCGGCATCTCAGAACATCATTGCCGGGGCTGGTGGTGTACCGTGAACGAGCTTGAGGCGCACGTGGGTGCGGCCGGTGCAATCATTCCCCGTATTTCCTGGCTAGCACCGGCCCGATTGCCACTGAACGAGGGCCTTGATTTATCGGTGCTGGAGAATCAGTTGCGCAAACATTTTGAGCACGACAGCATGCCGCTGATGGTGGCGGCGTTACGGCGCGAGGGTGATATGTGGCTGGAGGTAGAGCGCGGATTCGTTGTGCCAGACGCATGGCCACAGCAGGCCGTTGAGAAGATTAGTGGATGAAGTACATGAGGTACGGCAAGGCGGGCCCAACAACGCCAGCGATTTTCTGCTGGCAGAACGAAGAACCTTTCTCGTTAGGTCGATAGCAAGGGTGTAGCGGGGAATTCGTGCAGCACGCTGCGCGCCCGCGTAACGGCACTGGCATGTAGGCCAGTGCGCGCCCTGCAAGGGGCAGCACCGCAGACAGTACAAGACGTACGGCAAGGTGCTGCCAACGCCGCTAGCGAGCTAAGCAGGAAGGTTCTAGGTGCCGAAGTGTTTTTGCTGGCCGATTAGATGTAGGGAGTCATACTCCCGCTGATTCGCCGCATGCCTGCGCATTATTAGCCACATGATGCCGGAGACGAAGGCGCCGAACAGGACGATAACGATTGAAATGCTGAGGTTCAGTGTCACCAGCACCGCATAGAGACCCAGCATCATCAAGATGGATAAGTTTTCGCTGAAGTTTTGCACGGCGATTGAGTGACCTGCGCTCATCAGCACGTGACCGCGATGCTGCAGAAGCGCGTTCATGGGTACGACGAAGTAGCCGGACAGCGCGCCGATTAGTACCAGCAGCGGGTAGGCAAAGGTGACCGAGTTAACGGTCACCATGATGCACACGATGATGCCCATGGCAAAACCCACTGGCATCACAGTGAGTGATTTTTTAAGAGGGATGCGCCGTGCAGCCGCCATGGCGCCAAATGCCACGCCAAACGCCACCACGCCTTGCAGCACAGCTGCTTGCGCCAGTGGCATGTTGAGTGCTTTCTCTGCCCATTTCAGTACGATGAATTGCAGTGTCGCGCCAGCGCCCCAGAAAAGCGACGTCACCGCCAACGAAATTTGGCCAAGTCGATCCCGCCAGAGCGAGACAACGCAGTGAGAGAAATCGAGGATCAGACGCCACGGGCCGTGTTCCTGGCGCGGGTAGTGCGTCACGGTGAGTGGAATCTTCAAGTTGAACAGTGCCGCGAGCACATAGGACACCATCACCAAGCCAAGTGCCACTTCCAGCGTAATGCCGAGTTCAAGTGAGTCAAACGGCAGCAGGGTGGTGATCATGGCGGCAAATTTTGCGCTGACCAGGGCGCCGCCAAGCACAGTGCCGAAAATAATTGAGAGTACCGTCAAGCCTTCAATCCAACCATTAGCCATCACCAGTTTTTCTGGGGGCAGCAACTCGGTAAGGATGCCGTATTTCGCAGGCGAGTAAGCCGCAGCGCCAAAGCCGACCACGGCATAAGCCAGTAGCGGATGCACGCTAAAGAACATCATCAGGCAACCGGTGATCTTGAGCAGATTGGTGATGAACATCACCTTGCCTTTTGGATAGGCATCTGCGAACGCGCCGACAAATGGCGCGAGTACGACGTACGACATGACAAAGAACAGCTTCAGCATCGGCGTCATCCACTCCGGGGAGTGCAGCGACGCCAAAATCGAGATCGCAACGATCAGCAATGCGTTATCAGCGAGCGAAGAGAAAAACTGCGCCGCCATGATGGTGTAGAAGCCGCGATTCATGCAGCGGATGTGTTGCTGTAAATCATGCGGCTTGCTTTATACCATGAAACCAGAGGGTGATTGGCAGACCTCGTCTGATTGCCTGCTCGTCCCAACCAAGTTAACGGACGGCACAGGCAAGTTCGGCGCAGTTGAGCTAAAAAGGAACGACAAAACCGGCGGTTAAGCGTCTCAGCTCCGGTAAAATGTGAGGTTTCCGCTTGTACGCATTTTTCCTCACCAATGCCTCGTCCACTTGTTGCCATTACTGATGTTCGCGCTATGCGGTCCAATCTCGCTGTGGCGCGGGCAATGATGCCCGGCACGCGCGTATGGGCCGTGGTGAAGGCTGATGCCTATGGCCATGGCTTGGACAATGCGTTTCAGGCATTCGCCGACGCCGATGGCTTGTCTTTGGTTGAGCTCGATCGCGCGATTGTGTTGCGCGAACGGGGTTGGAAAAAGCCGCTGATGATGATGGAGGGCATGTTTGCCCCGGATGAATTGCTCAGTTTTCAGGAATATCAGCTGCAACCGGTGATCCATAATGAGGTGCAGTTGGACATGCTGCAACATGCCACGGGTAAACCATTGCATGTGCACCTGAAAATCAATAGCGGGATGAACCGTTTGGGATTTCCGCCTGAGCGCGTGCAAGCAGCCTATCAGCGATTGAAAGCGATGGCCGTAGTGTCGGATATTTCCCTGCTGACGCATTTCGCTAACGCTGAGAATCCCGCTGCGCCATTGACACCGCAACTGCAACTTCAGCGGTTTCGTGAATGTACGGATGGCATTCATGCAGAACTGAGTTTGTCGAACTCAGCTGCAGTGTTGCTGCAGCCAGCGATGGCCTGTGACTGGATTCGTCCCGGCGTGATGCTGTACGGTGGTACACCGGGTAAAGGCACTGCGCACAGTTTTGGACTGAGGTCTGCCATGGCACTCGAAAGTGAATTGATTTCAGTGCAGCACCTGCGGCCAGGCGACAGTGTGGGCTACGGCAGCTTGTTTACGGCTGACCATGCAATGCGGATTGGAATTGTGGCGTGTGGCTATGCGGATGGTTATCCACGACACGCGCCGACCGGTACCCCAGTGTTGGTGGATGGTGTGCGTACCCAACTACTGGGGCGTGTATCGATGGACATGCTAAGCGTCGATCTGACGCCCACGCCGAACGCGGGTATTGGCAGCAAGGTAACGCTGTGGGGCGATTCGCTGCCGATTGATGAGGTCGCGGCGGCAGCAGGCACCATCGGTTATGAGCTGATGTGTGCTGTCGCACCGCGAGTGCGGCGCGAAGCGCGCGGGTCTTGATCAGCATGGCGAAATCAAAAACCAATTACACCTGCACTGAGTGCGGCGGGGTCAGCAACAAATGGGCGGGGCAGTGTCCGGCTTGCGCTAAGTGGAATACGCTGGTCGAGACCGTCGTGGATGTCGGCGCGCATCGTTTTTCTACGCAGGCACAGGGTTTGGTGCAAGGTGCGCCGGTACAAAAACTTTCGGATATTGCAGCCACCGATGTGCCGCGCGTACCAACCGGGATCGAGGAGTTCGATCGCGTACTGGGTGGCGGCTTGGTGGCAGGTGGCGTGGTGCTGATTGGTGGTGATCCCGGTATTGGTAAATCAACGCTACTTTTGCAGGCGCTTGCCAATCTCTCTAAAACCAGCAAGGCCTTGTATGTCAGTGGTGAGGAATCGGGCGCGCAAGTAGCGCTGCGTGCGCGAAGACTGGTGATAGACGCTAACGACCTACACTTGCAAGCTGAGATTCAGCTGGAAAAAATTCTCAACACGCTCGCGGATCAGCGGCCGCAAGTAGCTGTGATTGATTCCATACAAACGCTGTACTCGGATGCCTTGACCTCTGCGCCGGGCTCCGTGGCCCAAGTGCGTGAGTGCGCAGCGCAGCTGACGCGAGTAGCAAAACAATCCGGTATCACCATTATTCTGGTGGGCCATGTAACGAAAGAAGGCGCGCTGGCGGGACCACGTGTCTTGGAACATATTGTCGACACCGTGCTGTACTTCGAGGGGGATACGCATTCCAGTTTCCGCTTGGTACGCGCCTTCAAGAACCGATTCGGTGCTGTGAATGAGTTGGGCGTTTTCGCCATGACCGAGAAGGGGCTGAAGGGTGTTTCCAATCCGTCTGCCTTGTTCCTATCGCAGCATGATGCTCAGGTACCGGGGTCTTGTGTGATGGTGACGCAAGAGGGGACGCGACCGCTACTGGTCGAGGTGCAAGCGCTGGTCGATGCCTCGCATGTGCCGAATGCGCGTCGCCTGTCGGTGGGTCTGGAACAAAACCGGCTGGCAATGCTGCTCGCGGTACTACACCGTCATGCCGGTGTAGCGGCCTACGATCAAGATGTATTCATCAATGCAGTAGGTGGCGTGAAAATCAGCGAGCCTGCGGCAGACTTGGCAGTGCTGCTGGCCATACAGTCGTCGATGCGGAACAAGCCTTTGCCGCGCGGTTTGGTGACCTTTGGTGAAGTTGGCCTGGCCGGCGAAATTCGTCCGGCACCGCGCGGACAAGAGCGTCTGCGCGAGGCCGCAAAACTTGGCTTCTCTATCGCGCTGGTGCCAAAGTCCAATTTGCCGCGTCAGAAGATTGAAGGCTTACAAGTCATTGGGGTGGAGCGGATTGATCAGGCGATGGACAAGGTCCGTGAGCTAATGTAACCGTCGCAAGCAAAAGGTCACTCGCGTTGTTGAAGATCTTTTGCTTGAGACTTTAGCAGCGCCGATTTTGTTGTTAGCTACTTCGCCTAAGCTTCAGCTTTAGCCTTTGCCCGAATCGCCGCTGCAACCCTCAGACCACTTCTGACCGCTCCCTCAATCGTCGCTGGATAGTCACTCTCGGTGTAGTCACCCGCCAGCCATAAGCCCGGATGCGCTGTGGCATTCGCTGGCCGCTGCATAGCCGGTACACAAGCGAAGGTGGCACGTTTCTCAGTGACAGCTTTACTCCACAAGGGTGTCGCTAGTTCAGGCATGTGCAGATCCTCTGCCAGTTGTTGCGCAACGGATGCCTCCAGCGTTTGTCCGCCGGTCTCGGTTGCCATTCCGGAGGCACTGATCACCACGGCCAGCAAGCCACTTTGAGCGGTATGCAGCTGACCGCGATCGAATACGAATTGCCCCCAGCGCTTGCTATCGGGGTCATCAATGAGTGCCATCATCGGTGCTGGCAAGCACACTGTGGGTGCGTATTGCAGGTAGCAAGTGGTGATCGCTTCATACTCAAAATTGAGCGTAGCCGCGAACGCAGCATCGACTTCAAGTAGCAGTGATTGCGCATGCGCTGCGGACGTTGCAATCACGACCTGCTGACACTGGTCGATCCGCTGCTCGGTGTTGATTTTCCAGTAGCCATCGCCTGCATTGATCGCGCTGACGCGAGTCCCCAGCATGACCTTACCACCGTGCTTCTGCAGCCATGTGATTGCCGCATCGGGAAACAGCGCGCTCAGATCGGTGCGAGGTAACAGCATGTCGGAGGCAGAGCGGCTTCCCCCCAAGCTATCGCGTAGTACCGCAAGAAATACCTTGGCTGAGGCGCGCTCGGGTGGTGTATTCAATGCAGCGATACACAGCGGCCGCCACATCAGCTTGATGAGCCGATCAGTTTGTTCGAAACGATGAAGCAATTCGGTCACAGTGCAATCATGGTTGAGCTGCCAACCCATCCAACGCGCCGCACTGGCAAAACGTGCAAGCGACAGCTTGTCCGTCATGGTCAAGCCCTTAGCGCGCAGCACACCGATCAGCAGATGCAATGGTGCAGGCAGTCGTGCTGAAAGCAGATCCATGCCAACGATGCTGTTCGGATACCGCATTTGCAGCGGTAGCCGCAAAAGCAGTTGCGATGGTTGCAGCCCGACCGTGCGCATGAGTCGCAGCGAGTCGCGGTAGGCACCAAGCAGAATATGTTGGCCGTTATCGAGTGCGTTACCTTGATAGTCGATGCGGCGTGCTCGGCCACCGGGAATTCGTGCGGCTTCATACAAGGTGACTTGCGCGCCAGTGCGTGCGAGTTCAATAGCAGCCGCGCAGCCGGCCCAGCCGGCACCGATCACCGCGACGGTGGGTCGGCTCATGTCAGCCGCGTACCCAAGTCTTCCACGCGAGCCAGAGTTTGCGCAGGGGTGTTAACGAGATGCGGTGCTGCAGTACCCGAAAGCCGTCGCGTTCGACTTCTTGCAATAGCGTGCGGTAGATCGAGGCCATAATCAGACCAGCGCGTTGCGCTCGTCGGTCTTGCGCGGGAAGCAGCGCAAAGGCTTCCTCGTAGTAGCGCTGCGCGCGCTCGGTTTGGAATCGCATCAGCTTTTCGAAACGGTCACTGTGTTTTGCGCCAAGAATGTCGGCAGCAGGTACCTCGAACTGCTGTAGCTCGGAAATCGGCAGATAAATGCGATCGCGGCGCGCATCTTCGCCCACGTCGCGAATAATATTGGTGAGTTGAAACGCCAGCCCGAGTTTTTCTGCGTACTGGAGCGTGCGCTCATCAGTGACCCCAAAAATGCGCGCGGAGAGCAGCCCGACCACGCTCGCCACATGCCAGCAGTAGTGCTCAAGTGCCTTGTAGTCCAGATAACGTGTCTGGCTGAGATCCATTTCCATACCATCGATCACAGCCAGTAAATGATCCAGCGGCAACTGGAATGTTTTTACATGAGGCGCGAGCGCGCGCGTCACCGGGTGACTCGGTTCGCCCTCGGCCATACGCGCGATCTCGCTGCGCCACCAGACCAGGGTGGTGCGCGCGATGTGCGGGTCGCTACTTTCATCGACCACGTCATCCACCTCGCGGCAGAATGCATACAGCGCAGTGATGGCCTGCCGCCGCTCGGGTGGCAGGAATAGAAAGCTGTAGTAGAAGCTGGAGCCGCTTTGCGCCGCTTTTTGTTGGCAGTACTGTTCAGGCGTCATGACGGGGTTGGTAAGTATCGTATTAGCGCGGCGCCACGAATGCTAAACGACAAAGCGTAGCGCGCGCCAGCCCAGCAGTAGCCAGTCGCGCTTGTTGAGCGTGGGACGGTGCCGGAATACATCGAACCCGACCGCCTCGATTTTTTCCAGAATGCGCAGGCCGCCGAGCACGATCAAGCGCAACTCCCAGCCAAAGCGGCCGGGCATGTCGAGCGCAAGTCGTGCACCTGAGCGCATCAGTTGGCGCGCGCGATCGACTTCAAACGCCATCAGCGCACGCCAGCGTGCGTCGACCTCGGCGTTGGCGATTTGCTGCTCACTGACGCCAAAGCGGTGCAAATCCTCCTGCGGCAAGTAAACCCTGGCTTTGTCCCAGTCGATCGCCACATCCTGCAAAAAATTAATGATTTGTAGCGCACTGCAGATCGCATCGCTGTGGTCCAAGTGCGGTGGCTGATCCTGCTTGAACAGCCCGAGCATGATGCGGCCAACGGGATTGGCCGAGCGGGCGCAGTAGTCAAGTAGTTCTTCGAATGTCTGGTACCGGGTCTGCACTACATCTTGGCTGAAGGCTGACAGCAGGTCGTGCAGGGGTCGGGTAGCAAGACTATGCCGCTGCAGCGTACCGGCGAGTTGGTCGAACAAGTCGGTCTGCGGCGGCTCGCCAGCGTCGATTCGTTCCAATTCGGTGCTGTAGGCCTTGAGCGCTGCGAGCCGCATCTCGGCAGGGGCGTCCCCTTCGTCGGCCAAATCGTCCGCGCTACGCGCAAAGGCGTAGATCACCCTGACAGGCGTCCGCAGGTGTGCCGGCAGCAGCGGCGAGGCGACTGGAAAATTCTCGTAATGCTGGTTGGGCATTCGGAGCAACGCTGTCAAGTTGTGATGGTGTCTTGCCGGATCCAAGGTGCCGTTTGCCAGGCGCAATCCCGCCAGCGACAGCGTCTGGTTTAGGGATTGTGAGGCCGCAGTCTAAATGAAATTACGCACGCCGCAGTTTTTCAGCCGCGTCTTGGTCTCGTTCGACAGGCAGCCGATTGGGCTATTCGGCGCGTTTTCAAGTAAAATCTAGGGCTGAAGTCAAACAGCCACTACCATGGCGACGCAGGGCGACCGCTTTGACGCA
>CAZLJL010000019.1:0-13461 GCA_964559785.1 uncultured Bifidobacterium sp. | reverse complement strand
GGGTTGGCGTAGTGTGTGAGCGCCTTGAACAGCGGGAAGTAAGTGAGGGCCGCCAGCAGACAGCCCGCCATGATGATTTTCTTGCGACCGATCTTGTCAGACCAAGAGCCAAACACGATGAAGAAAGGCGTACCAATCAACAGCGAGGCAGCGATCAGGATGTTGGCGGTTGGGCCATCCACTTTCAGCGTTTGCGTCAGGAAGAACAGCGCATAGAACTGACCGGTGTACCAAACGACTGCTTGACCTGCTGTCAGACCGACCAGTGCGAGAAGCACAATCTTTAGGTTTTTCCACTGACCGAAGGCTTCAGAAATCGGCGCCTTGGAAATCTTGCCTTCTTCTTTCATGCGCTGGAATGCTGGCGATTCATTCATCGAGAGACGGATCCACACCGAGATACCCAGCAAGAATACCGACACCAGGAAAGGAATCCGCCAGCCCCAATCAGCAAACTGCTCCTCACCAATCGCGGTACGGGTACCAAGAATCACGAGCAGCGACAGGAACAGACCAAGCGTTGCGGTGGTTTGAATCCAGGCAGTGAAAGCACCACGCTTGTGATCCGGTGCATGCTCTGCAACGTACGTCGCAGCGCCGCCGTATTCACCGCCAAGTGCCAAGCCCTGCAGAATCCGCAGAGTAATCAAGATAATCGGTGCTGCGATACCGATGCTCGCGTAATTGGGCAACAGTCCGACAATGAAGGTGGAGACACCCATCAACAGAATCGTGACCAAGAAGGTGTATTTGCGACCAACCATGTCACCCAGACGACCGAATACGATCGCGCCGAATGGACGTACCAAGAAGCCTGCTGCAAATGCGAGCAGCGCAAAAATGAAGGCCGTGTTGGGGTCAGTACCAGCAAAAAACTGCTTGGCGATAATGGCGGCGAGCGAACCGTACAGATAGAAGTCGTACCACTCGAATACCGTGCCTAGCGAGGAGGCGAAAATGACCTTCCGCTCTTCCGGCGTGATCACGTGGTCAGTTGCCTGATCTGAGGCCATGGTGTCTCCCTATATTTATATGTTTGCAACGGATTTCCGCAGCATCGCAGGCGAGTGTAGGTTTGAAAACTTACAGTTCGCTTTCTTGAAACTTACAAAAACTTACGCCAAGTGAGCTCGCGATAGAACTGAAGTTTCGCAGAAAAGGCGCTGTGCTATCCTCGACCGCCCTCAAGGGACGCTAATCTCGCTACGGCTAAACGGACTGGATGATGATCAAGCACATCGTAATGTGGCAGTTGAGGGAGCATGCCGAGGGCGCTGACAAATCGACCAACGCAGCAAAAATGAAGGCTCTATTGGACGCTTGCGCGGATATCGTGCCCGGCATGGTGGCCTTTGAGGTCGCGCTGGCGCAGCCGGGCTACGAGTGCACCTATGACGTGGTGCTGTACTCGGTGTTTGAGTCTGCGGCCGCACTCGACGCTTATCAGACTCATCCGCAGCATGTCGCGCTCAAGCCTTTTGTTGCTGCGGTCAGGTCGGAGCGGCAGTGCATGGACTACCACATCGACTAGATTAAAACCTTCTCATGCAAACTTATCAGCGCATTGTTCTCGCCGCACGTCCGAAAGGGGGCGTAGCGCTCTCAGACTTCAGGCTCGAGACCTTACCAGTGCCGGAGATCGGCGACGGACAGCTTCTGATCCGTAATCATTACCTCTCGCTTGATCCTTATATGCGCATGCGTATGGAGGACATCAAGAGCTACGCCGCGCCGCAAGCCATCGATGAGGTCATGATCGGCGGTACTGCCGGTGAAGTAATCGCCTCCAATCACCCAAAGTTTGCGGTGGGTGAGCAGGTGGTGGGTATGTTGGGTTGGAGCGAAATGGGTGTCTCTGACGGAAGCTTGCTGAAAAAAGTCGACAGCACTCAGATTCCCTTGTCAGCCTATTTGGGGGTAGTCGGCATGCCGGGCATGACCGCTTGGTATGGCCTCAACAAAATTTTGCAGCCGAAGGCAGGACAAACCATTGCAGTATCCGCTGCCAGCGGCGCTGTAGGCAGTGTGGTGGGCCAGCTAGCTAAGCAGCAAGGGTGTCGTGTGATTGGCATCGCGGGTGGTAAAGCAAAGTGTCAGCTAGTGGTTGACAGCTTTGGTTTCGACGCGTGTATTGACTACAAAGCGGGTAACTTGTTCGGCGATATTAAAGCTGCCGCGCCGGACGGTGTTGATGGCTTGTTCGAGAACGTAGGCGGCGTGGTGATGGACGCCGTCTTGAATCAGATGAATCCCTTCGGTCGAATTGCTTTATGCGGCATGATCTCGGGCTATGACGGTCAGCCGATGCCGGTGCACTCGTTGCACAAGGTGTTATCGATGCGCCTGATGATGCAGGGCTTCATCATTTCCGAGCATCTCGACTTGTGGCCGCAAGGCCTGTCCGAATTGGCGCAATTGGTCGCCACAAAAAAACTGAACTATCGCGAGACCATCGCCGAAGGTCTCGCCGCTGCGCCTGAGGCGTTCATCGGTATGCTGCGTGGTAAGAACCTTGGCAAGCAACTGGTGAAGCTGGTCTGACCACGGCTCATCCTATAAACATCTGCCATGCAATCCTTTGCTTCCAAAACTGTTGTGATCACGGGTGCAGGGAGTGGGCTGGGGCGTGAGTTTGCGCTATTAGGTGCACGACTCGGCATGCGGCTGGTGCTGGCTGACGTTCAGCAAGAAGGTCTCAAACAAACCGAAGCTGCCGCTGTTGCTCTCGGTGCCGAGGTCTTGTCCCAAAACTGCGACGTGCGTCGTGGTGAACAGGTCGAGTCGTTGGCCCAATCGGCGCTAGAGCGTTTTGGCGCGATTCACCTGGTATTCAATAATGCCGGTGTCGGCGCAGGTGGCTTGATCTGGGAAAGCACCCAACAGGATTGGGAGTGGGTGCTGGGTGTGAATCTGTGGGGCGTGATTCATGGTGTGCGGGTGTTCACGCCCATTATGCTGGCCAGTGAGAAAGCGGACCCCACCTATCAAGGCCATATCGTCAATACAGCCTCAATGGCGGGTCTGCTGACGCCACCGGCGATGGGGGTTTATAACGTCTCCAAACATGCCGTAGTCGCGCTGACTGAGACGCTCTATCACGATCTTAGCCTGATCGACTCCACCATCGGTGCATCGGTGCTGTGCCCTTATTTTGTGCCTACCGGGATTAGCCAGTCCGAAACCGTACGACCGGCAGATGCCAAACCCTCAGAACATCCCACCCGCAGCCAGCAACTGTCGCAGACTATGCTGGAAAAAGCAGTCACCGCCGGTAAGGTCAGTGCAGCTGAGGTTGCGCAGATGACCTTTGATGCCATCCGTGCGCGGCAGTTTTATATCTACTCGCATCCACAAGCGTTAGGCAATGTCGAACGCCGCATGCAGGATATTCTGCAGGCGCGTGACCCAAGCGATCCCTATGAACAGGCCCCCAAGCTGCGTGAGCAGTGGCGCTCGGGTTTACTTGAAAAATAAAGGATCGGTGTATGGCGCGTGAGGATTTTCGTTTCTTTCATCAGCTCCGGGTACGCTGGTCGGAAGTGGATATGCAGGCGATTGTCTTCAACGGCAATTACCTGAATTACTTCGATGTGGCCTTCACTGAGTATTGGCGGGCTACTGCCTTACCCGATGTCATTGCACAAGGCGAGGCGGGTCTGGAAATGTTCGCCCGCAAGGCGAGTGTGGAGTATCACGCACCGGCGCGTTTCGACGATGTGTTGGAGATTGGTGTGCGCTGTGCCGAGATCGGTCGCAGTTCAATGCGCTTTATCCTGGAGATTTATCAGAGCGATCAATTACTCGTGTCTGGCGAGATGATGTATGTCTACGCGGATAGCCGGGTACGTAAAAGTGTGCCGGTACCAGATGCGTGGCGTGAGCGGCTGATGGCAATGGAAAAAGAATCATCAGCGTGCTAGCGATGGTTTTTTACCGACTCTCTCTATGAAGCTGAATATCATCACGGGTGACTGGGACAGCTTGCGTGATCACGCGCAATCATTGCGGGTGGAAGTCTTCGTCGTCGAGCAAGGTGTACCGATTGAACTGGAATGGGATGAGGCGGATGAGGTCAGTACCCATGCAGTGGCTTACGATGAAGCAGGGCAAGTAATCGCAACGGGACGCTTGCTACCGGATGGTCATATTGGCCGCATGGCAGTCCGCAAATCTGCGCGTGGGCAGGGCATCGGTTCCGAGGTGTTAGCGGCGCTGCTGCAAGAAGCCAAGCACCGGCAGTTTCATGCGCTGGTACTGCACGCTCAGACGCATGCCGTCGATTTTTATACCAAGCACGGGTTTCAAATCGAAGGCGACGAGTTTTTAGAAGCGGGAATTCCACACCGCCGCATGACGCTGAAGCTTTAGCAGAAGCTGAAACTGTGGCTGAGGCTATTTCAGCCGGCTATCGAATCACGCGCTCGTTTAGCACCGCCATACCACCGGCATGCACACGCACAATGCTAGAGGCACGTGTGCCGTAGTGCTCGGATTCGATACAGATGGGCGACAACATTCGCTCGAGTTCCAGACTGACACCTGTATCAGGCAGTCGGCTATCGGCAGCCCGTGTGGTATCCGACAGCATCTCAAAATAGGCATCGTCCGGCGCACCCTGACACAGCAAGCTGGCAAATTGCGCTTTGGCGCGTACCACCTTGGGCCATGGCGAATCCAAGGACCCATTCGACAAGCCATAGATGCCAGGCTCAATCGCTTGCCAGTCACTCTCGTTACCATTCGATACCCAGTACATCCCTTGCTCATCGCCCAGAATCAGGTTGAAGCCGTTGTACTGGTCGCGCGTTGAACGAACCTGCTCGAGATACGCTTGTGCCGAAATATCTTGCCCAAGGAAATTCGACACCAACTCACCGCGTGAGCGCTTCTCTCGCGAGGGTTCGTAGCCATTGCGGATATTGGTCAGTGCCGCGAAGCGCCCTTGTCGATTAATTCCGAGCCACGTGCCGCCACCCTCCAAGTCGCGCCCGGCGAAGACGTTGGGTTGATCGGACCACCAATCGGCAGACTGTGCGGGCCGAGAGAAAAACTCATCACGGTTCGCGGCCAGCACGAGCGGACACTGCGGTATCAGCTTCCAGGCAAAAACGATTAGGCACATTGGGGCAAATCCACAAAAATTTCTATATGGCGCCCGCCGTCGATCGGCAAGTGCGCATCAATCGCCGCCTGCTCCAAGGCACCAAGAAATTCATCTGGTACCGAGGGGTAAATTTCTAGCCAGGTTTGGGCGCCGTCTTTTTCTTCGGGGCGGCGTTTCAGCAGCGTATCGACGCCGTATTCTTCGCGCAGCCTTTCCTGCATTGCCCGCACATGAGGCAACATCAACGCAGCCAACTCGCTTCGCACCCGGTAGTAGACATAGATATCGCTCATGTCTCTGCGTTCAGTGCGTAGGGAAGTTCGCCGAATTCCAGCGTAGGTCCATTGACCGAGCGCAGATGAACGCTCACTGCACGCGCTTCCATTTTGAGCTCCACTAGGCAAGCGATGCGGCCATCCGGACCCGCTTCAGCGTTGACCACCATGCCGCAGGGTTGAGCGGGGTCGACCGATGAGAAGACTTCCGTACCCGCAGCTGCGGTTGCATCATCGCAAAATGCCAGCAAGGTGCGGCGCTTGGTCTTGCCGAGGTATTGACTGCGTGCCACGACTTCCTGGCCGGGGTAGCAGCCTTTCTTGAAATTGACACCACCGACCAGTTCGAAATTGATCATCTGCGGCACGAATTGCTCGCGGGTGGCTTCGACGATTTGAGGCAATCCGGCGATGATCTCGCTCCAGCGCCAGGTGGATGAGGATGTCGCAGGGAGTTGCGACGACCAAGCCAGCCATTGCTGCTGGGCTTTTTCGGGGGTGCCGATCCACACTAGCCTTTGCAGCTTGCCTGCGTCCGGCATCCGGATTAGCGTGCCGTTTTCATACGCCTCACACTGCCAGACAGACGGCGTGGCATCAAAGTGGGGGCTGGCAGCGCCAATAGCGACCCATTGGTCACTAGCGTCGTGAAGTTTGACTTTCGAGCGCAAGATAAACATCTGCAAGCGCTTCAGGACGCCCGGCAGCACTTCACGTGGCAGCGCGAGAAAAATACGGGTGTCGCTTCGCCAGACCATCGATGTGGCTAGTAGTCGTCCCTTCGGCGAGCAATAACCTGCCAGAGCCGCGTGGTGAAGATCGAGGCCCAGAATATCGTTGGTGAGTTGGTTATGCAGAAAACTGGCGGCATCGTCGCCACTGGCCTCAATCACCCCAAGGTGACCCAGCGCGCAAAGGAAGCCACTTTCAGCGTCGGGATGCGGGGCAAAATCAGGGTGGTTATCATGGCCGTCGCTAGCCCGAGTCGCGCCAAGGCTGACGAGGAAATCTGGCCAGGAGCCCGAGGGCGCCGACGTGAATTCCGGGAAATTCGGTTTCGCGACTATCATTGGGGGCGAATTATAGAGGCGCGCTCAAAAACGCGTTGGCCGGTCTGGGGATTGAAATGGCAGTCTTTAAAAAACTCGTCGCGCTGCTCGCGCTTCTGGTGCTGGCAGCTGCCGCTTTCTTCATTTATTGGGCTCGGGAACCCTTGATGCCGCCTGATTCTGCGGCCATTGAGTTCAATATTGCGCAGGGCAGCAGTATTCGTGCTGCGATGCGACAAGTTCAGGAGGCTGGGGTGCCGGCCTCGCCAATCCTGATGGAGATGCTCGCGCGTGGCTCGGGGACCCGCAGTCTGAAAGCGGGTAGCTACCGGGTCGAGGGGGGCACCACGCCGCTCTCGCTGCTGGATACTCTGGCGCGCGGCAACACCATCAAGGAATCGATCACCATCATCGAGGGCTGGAATTTTGCGCAGATGCGCGCCGAGATGAGCCGTCAGAAGTACCTGCGACAGGACAGCGCTGACATGGATGTGGCCACCCTGATGCAAAAAGTCGCGCCGGGCTATGGCTTTCCCGAGGGGTTGTTTTACCCGGATACGTACTTCTTCGATCGTGGCACCAGTGATTTACTGGTGATGCAGCAAGCGCACCAACGGATGCTGAAAATGCTTGATGAGGCTTGGGCCAAGCGTGCGCCGCAGTTACCGTTTAAAGACCCCTATGAAGCCTTGATCATGGCCTCGATTGTTGAGAAAGAGACGGGTACCGCGGCTGATCGACAGAAGGTCTCTGCGGTGTTTGTGAATCGGTTGCGGCGCGGCATGCTACTGCAAACGGATCCCACCGTCATTTACGGTATTGGCCCGACCTTCGATGGCAACTTGCGCAAGATTGATTTGCAGACTGATACGCCCTACAACACCTACATGCGTCCTGGCTTGCCACCGACGCCGATTGCTTTGCCCGGGCGCGCAGCCTTGAACGCGGCGCTGAATCCTGCGGCGACTGAAGCGCTGTATTTCGTCGCCCGCGGCGACGGTAGCAGCGAATTCTCCAATAACCTCGACGATCATAATCGCGCGGTCAATAAATATCAGCGCGGGCAGTAAGCCCGCGATCACCATGGCAACCGGAAAATTCATCACCTTCGAAGGTGTCGATGGCGCGGGTAAATCGACCCATATCGCCAGCTTCGCCGATACCTTGCGCCAGCACGGTAAAACTGTAATCACCACACGCGAACCCGGTGGTACCGCACTCGGCGAACGGTTGCGTGCCTTGCTACTGCATGAACCCATGGATCTCGAAACCGAGGCATTGCTGATGTTCGCGGCACGGCGCGAGCATCTTGCTCAAGTGATCGTGCCAGCGCTGACACGCGGCGACTGGGTCATCTCGGATCGCTTCACCGACGCCACGTTTGCCTATCAAGGTGGGGGTCGCGGCATGTCGCTCGACAAGCTGTCTCAGCTGGAGCAGTGGGTGCATGGCGATTTACAACCGGACCTTACTTTGCTGTTCGATGTGCCACTCGAGGTGGCGCGTGAGCGGTTACAAAGAACCCGTGATCTCGATAAATTCGAGCAAGAGCAAGATGATTTCTTCGCGCGTGTGAGGCAGGTGTATTTGCAGCGTGCAGAAGCGTTCCCGCACCGCATACGCGTGATTGATTCGACCCGCCCGATTGACGAGATTAGCCACGAGTTGCAGCAAGTGGCGGTTTCTTTGTTCGGCGACTGACAAGGCCATGAGTTCAACCGCTATCTACCCTTGGCAGCAACCCGACTGGGAAAGGCTGCAGCAACTGCGTGATCGCTTGCCGCACGCAATGCTATTCCATGGCGAGACGGGTATCGGTAAATTCGCGTTCGTCGAGCATCTCGCGGCATCACTATTGTGCGAGCAGGTTGCGCCGGAGGGCCATGCCTGTGGTCGCTGTGACTCCTGCGGCTGGTTTGCCAAATACGGCCATCCGGATTACCGTCGTGTTCGCCCCGACGCCCTTGAAACCGAAGAGATCGAGGATGGTGCTGAGGCAGAAGAAACGGTAGGAAAAAAAACAAGCAAGACGCCTTCTAAGGAGATTCGTGTCGAGCAGGTCAGGGCGCTGTCGACCTTCATGAACGTGTCCACCCATCGCGCTGGTCTGCGCGTGGTGTTGCTTTATCCGGCCGAGGCCTTGAATACGACGGCGGCCAATACCCTGCTCAAGACACTGGAAGAGCCGCCGCCGAATACCTTGTTCCTGTTAATGACGCATCGGATTGATCGCTTGCTACCCACCATCTTGTCGCGCTGTCAGCGCTTCGCGCTATCGCCCCCAGAGGCCAAGACTGCGCGCGCTTGGTTGGCTGAACAAGGCGTACCAGAGGCTGAACGTTGGCTTGCTGAATATGGTGGTGCACCGTTGGCAGCATTGACGGCGGCGCAGCAGGGCGCCATGCCGGAAAAAGATGAATGGCTGATGCAACTCGCGCGGCCGGAGTCAATGAATCCCTTGATCGTTGCAGAGCGATTACAAAAAGCGGCCTTGTCCGAACTGGTCGCGTGGCAGCAACGCTGGCTGCATGATTTACTGTCACTGAAGCTGGGTGCTCGGGTACGCTACTTCCCGCACCAGCAACAAGTGCTCGGTCAGTTGGCAGCGCGAGTGAGTGCCGAGCGTTTGCAGCAGGCAGTACGCGACGCTGCGTTGCGACGCGCTGTATCGGATCATCCCTTGTCGGCGCGTCTCTTCATCGAGCAAATGCTGCTCGAGTACACAGGTTTATTCAGATAAGGAAATCAGCATGACAGTGCCGGGGAGTGAGCAAGCCTTGCAATGGTCCAGACCCTCGGTGATGTCGCTGACTATCAAAGACAGGGCAGGCCTGTACGCTGCCTATATGCCCTTTCTGCAGCGTGGTGGCATTTTTGTGCCCGGTGCGCGCCCTTGTCAGTTGGGGGATGAGGTGTTTCTCTTGTTGACGCTGATGCAAGACGAGACACGTTACCCGGTCGCAGGCAAAGTCGCCTGGATTACCCCCCAAGGTGCTACGCACACAGCGGGTATTGGCGTGCAATTTCCTGACGATGAGAGCGGCATCCGCGTTAAACGCAGAATCGAAGAACTGCTCGGCACAGCCCTGGGCTCATCGCGGCCGACACACACAATCTGAACTACAATGGCGCGTTTTTCAGGAACGCGCTGTTCATGTTCATCGACTCTCATTGCCATCTTGATTTTCCGGAACTGGCGGACCGTTTGCCCGAGATCTTGCAGAAGATGCAGGACAATCAGGTCAGTCATGCGCTGTGCGTCTCGGTAACGCTACCGGAATTCCCGAAAGTGTTGGCGCTGGCTGAGGCGCATCCGAATTTGTACGCATCGGCCGGTGTGCATCCGGATTACGAGGACACCGAAGAGCCCAGTGTTGAGCATTTGCTGCAACTGGCATCACATCCGCGTATTGTTGCGATTGGCGAAACTGGCCTAGATTATTACCGTTTGAGTGGCGACTTGGAATGGCAGCGTGAGCGCTTTCGTGTTCATATCCGTGCCTCGCGCGCCAGTAAAAAGCCGCTCATCATCCACACCCGTGCAGCATCCGATGACACCCTGCGTATCATGCAAGAAGAGGGCGCCAGCACCAGTAACGGTGGCGTCGGTGGCGTGATGCACTGTTTTACTGAATCCTTGCAGGTAGCCGAGGCGGCGATTGAGATGGGTTTCTATATCTCCTTTTCCGGGATCGTCACCTTCAAAAATGCCAAGGCCTTGCAGGAGGTCGCGCGCGCCGTGCCGCTCGAACGTATGCTGATCGAAACCGATTCGCCGTATCTGGCTCCGGTACCGATGCGTGGTAAGACCAACGAGCCGGGCTTTGTACGGCATGTTGCTGAATACCTCGCTGACCTCAAGGGCATACCACTCGATACGTTGGCGAAGGCGACCACACAGAATTTTCGCTCGCTTTTTCAGATTCACTGACTATGACGCAGGGACCACACAATCCCGGCCGACGTCAGTTGCTGGCAGCGGTCGTGTTGGCCGATGCGGACTCCCTATTCCAGCGCTTGCTTCAACCGAAAGCAGATTCTTATCGCGAATGGTTCGAGGCAGTGCGGGTCGATGATGTCAGGCGTGTGCAGTCGCTCTTGGCGCGTGGCTTTGATGCCAATTCTGTCGAACCGGAGCGCTTCGATACTGCGCTGATTCTGTCTGTTCGACTCAAATCTTCCAAGGTTTTTTCTGCCTTGCTACAGGCGCAGGATGTCAACCTCAATGCACGCTCTTTGAACGGTGATACGGCATTGATGATTGCTGCCTACCAGCCAGATATTCCCCGTGCTCTGGCCTTGATCGGCAAGGGCGCTGAGATCAATCGCGTTGGTTGGACGGCGCTCCATTATGCGGCGGCCTCCGGGAGCATCCCGATTATTCAGAGACTGCTGGATGAGTCAGCGTTCATTGATGCAGAATCACCGAATAAGACAACGCCCCTCATGATGGCTGCGCGTAGTGGTCATAGCGCAGTGGTGAGGCTACTGCTTGATGAAGGCGCTGATCCCACTCTAAAAAATGAAGCCGAGATGACTGCAGCGGATTTTGCACGCGCGCAAGGCTTCAAAGACTTGGCAGGATTCTTGGATGACAAGACGAAGCCTTGATCGCATCCTGCAGTCGCAGGGTTTCGGCACACGCAACACCTGTCGTCAGCTGATACGGCGGGGCGAAGTCATGATTGATGGGGTGGTCGCGGACGATGAGCGTGCTGAATTCGAGACTGATGGCCTCAGTTTCAGTTTGTTCGATGAAACCTGGGTTTACCGCGAGTATGTGTACATCGCGCTCAACAAACCGAGTGGCATAGAATGCTCGCGTCGGCCCAGTCATCACCCCAGCGTGATGACGCTCTTGCCTGATATTTTCCGCCAGCGTGAACTGAATGCCATTGGCCGTCTTGATCATGACACTACCGGACTACTACTGCTGACAGATGATGGCGCCTTCAACCATCGGATGTCCTCGCCCAAATATCATGTAGGCAAGCGTTACCTCGCTACGACGGCCGAGCCGGTCAGCGCAACGCTGATTGATGCATTACGTAATGGCGTTCAGCTCCATGATGAGCCTGAGCCACTCTCTGCGATCGAGTGTGTTCAGATAGCGGAGCGACAGATCGAGATCGTACTGGCGCAGGGAAAGTACCATCAGGTTAAGCGTATGCTGGCAGCGGCGGGTAATCATTGCGCAGCGTTACAACGTATCTCGATCGGTCAGCTGACGCTGGCCTCGCTAGCGCTTGCCGAAGGTGAGTGGTGTTATTTGGAGCAAAGCCAGCTTAGTTTGCTCCAGTAATTACACCGGGTGTCGGTCTGATGCGATAGCAGGGCTTGTAGTGCGTCCCTGGTAGTTTCATGCGTGATTGTTCAACAAAGGCGCTGAGTAGCCGATCCATCTGCGCCATGATCTCGGCGTCGCCGTGTAGCTCGAATAATCCGTGACGCTCGATCTCCTGGATACCCTGCAGCTTCACATTACCCGCGACTACCCCAGAGAAAGCGCGCCGCAGATCTGCCGCGAGTAGATGTGGCTGCTGCTGCCGACGCAGATTCAGTGCGCGCATTGAAGCGTGGGTCGGCACGAATGGGCGCTGAAACTCGCCATCGATTTTGAGTTGCCAGTTGAAGTAATAGGCATCACTCTGCTGCTTGCGGTGCTCTCGCACTGCTTGCGTTCCCTCGCGACAAAGCCGCGCTACTTGCTCCGGGTCGTCGATCACTACTTGGTACAGCGATTGCGCGTGCGCACCCAGCGTCGCACCGATGAATTCATCAATCTGATGAAAATAAGCGGCTGACTCTGCAGGGCCTGTAAAGACCAGCGGGAAGGGCAGGGCCTGATTTTCTGGATGCAGCAAAATCCCCAGCAAGTACAGAATTTCTTCTGCCGTCCCCACCCCGCCAGGGAATACGACGATCACGTGTCCGGCACGAACAAAGGCTTCAAGTCGTTTTTCAATGTCGGGCAGGATCACCAGATTGTTAACAATCGCATTGGGTGATTCGGCCGCAATAATTCCCGGCTCGGTGAAGCCCAGGTAGCGACCATTCGCGATACGTTGCTTGGCGTGCCCGATCGCGGCGCCCTTCATCGGGCCTTTCATTGCGCCCGGCCCACACCCCGTGCAGATATCAAGCCCACGCAATCCCATCTGGTAACCGACACGCTTGGTGTATTCATACTCGGTGCGCGAGATCGAGTGCCCGCCCCAGCACACCACCAGGTTCGGTGCCAGATCCGTTTGCAGCACATTCGCATTGCGCAGGATATGAAACACCAGATCCGTCAGCGCGACGCCATCATGTTCGCCGCGTTGTTCCTGCAACGCGAGCTCGGCGCTGGTAAACAGGATATCGCGTAGCGTTGCAAACAGATGCTCGCGCATGCCGAGAATCATGCGTCCATCGACAAAGGCACTGGCAGGTGCGTTGCTTAACTCGAGCTTGATGCCACGCTCGCGATGCACGATGCGGATGTCAAAATCCGGATAGGCTGCCATCAGCGCCTTGCCATCGTCCATGTAGTCGGCCGAGGCCAGCACGGCCAGCGCACAGCTTCGAAACAATTGGTGTAGCCCGGTCTGGCTGTTGTCGAGCAGCTTGGCGATCTCCTGCCGCGACAAGACCTCAAGATGCCCTTCGGGCGCGACCAGACCATCCAGTACGGGATACTTCATGGTGTGACTCGTTGGTGATGTAGTGGCCGATCTTACCAGCGGCTGAATTTGCTGCGTCTCGGTACAATGTGAATTTTCCCGGTCAGAGGTTTGCCCATGTCAACCGACAACGTCGCGCTTCGTACGCTATCTCGCATCATTCCCGCCATAAATACCTCTGACGGTGCCGGCGTGCGCCTGCGCCGCAGCCTGGGCAGCGGCAAGGATGTCCGTCTGGATCCGTTTTTGATGCTGGATGAGTTTTCATCGGATAACCCGGGTGATTACATCGCCGGTTTTCCTGCGCACCCTCATCGCGGCTTTGAAACGGTGACCTACATCCTCGACGGCCATATGCGGCATGAGGATCA
>CAZLJL010000018.1:0-13786 GCA_964559785.1 uncultured Bifidobacterium sp. | reverse complement strand
TGGGTCGTTAGTCAGCAATTCGCTTAGCAGAGTGCGCTCAGCGGTAGTCAGGCAATGACCGGTGCATTGTAGCTGCAAGGACTATCGATGCCAGATTTCACTCTAATGGCTTACCGGATTGACTATAATCTTTGCTTGACTTACCCGATCCTACTCCCAACACCGACGATGCGAGTCTTTAACTTCAGCGCTGGCCCAGCCGCGTTGCCCGAAACTGTACTGCGCCGTGCCGCCGATGAAATGCTCGACTGGCACGGTAGTGGTATGTCGGTAATGGAGATGAGTCATCGCGGCAAGGAATTCACCTCGATTGTCCAAAAGACAGTCGCTGACTTTCGTACCCTGCTCGATATTCCTTCCAATTATCACGTATTGTTTCTGCAGGGTGGTGCGCTCGCCATGAACGCGCTGATTCCGATGAACCTGCTCGGCGATAAAAACTCTGCTGATTATGTGAATACCGGCGAGTGGTCGAAGAAATCGATTCAAGAGGCAAAAAAATACTGCCGTGCCAATGTCATCGCCTCATCCGAGGACCGGCATTTCAGCTATGTGCCTACGCAAGAACAATGGACGCCAGATCCGGATGCTGCCTATGTTCATATCTGTACCAATGAAACTATCGGCGGCGTAGAGTATTTTTGGGTGCCGGATATGGGGGAGGTACCACTAGTAGCCGATATGTCTTCCCATATTCTTTCTCGCCCAATTGATATATCGCGCTATGGTGTTATTTATGGTGGCGCACAAAAGAATATCGGCCCGGCTGGATTGACGTTTGTCATCGTGCGGGATGATCTGCTCGATCGGGCTCTGCCAATGACACCGTCGGTGTTCCATTGGAAGGAACAGGCGGCTGCCGTGTCCATGCTGAATACTCCACCCACTTACAGTATTTATATCGCGGGTCTTGTATTCGAGTGGCTGCTGGATCAGGGTGGCTTGGAAGCGATTGAAAAGAAAAACAAGGCGAAGGCAGCACTACTCTACGACTTCATTGATAGTAGCGATTTTTATCGTAACCCAGTAGATAAAGCCTGTCGCTCGCGTATGAACGTACCATTCTTTTTGAAAGACGAGCGATTGAATGATGCGTTCCTGAAAGCTGCTGAAGTACATGGCTTGGTACAGCTAAAAGGACATCGTGTTGTCGGCGGTATGCGTGCGTCGATATATAACGCGATGCCAATCGAGGGTGTTCAGGCACTGGTAGCTTTTATGCGAGACTTCCAACAGCATCAAACGTAAGGAATTAATCGCTAGCTGTGCGGTCGCAGTTATGGTTTGCTCGGCATCTTGTCGACACCATCTCTCGGAGTCACCATGCAGCTTGCTGAACCTGTGGTCTCTTCCCCTGGGGGGGAGGTCAATCTCGAGGAACGTCGGCGAGTCGAGGTGCTGCAATGCCTTGAATCCGCTGGCATACGTTCAGTCGCTGAGCTTTCCGATATGTCGGATGCAGACCGCTGCAAATGGTTATTCTGGAATTTGCATGAGAATCTCGACGCGATGCGGCAGATGGAACCCGCATTACAAGCGCGAATCAATAGTATGCAGTACAGCGTCATGGACGAGATGCTACTGGCTGATCAGTCGGCATTGAATAAGCGCCTCGACTTGTCGTGTCGCTGGACGATGGAGTTAAGCTTTCCCGGCTACCCTGAAGAGGTGACTTACCCGATTGGTGATGGCTGGATCAATCTGGTGATCGCGAACGAAGCTCCGGCTTATCTGCATGTCGCTGCGGGTCAAAAGGCGTATCTGGATGCTGACCACACCACCTATCCGAACCAGATTTATTTAGAAGGTTGGATTTCCGATCTTCTTTGGCAAGACATCCGCACGCATCTTGCCAATCCGAATCCCAGTTGCCGTACTGATGTTGTGTTGTTAGACAGTACGCTGTTCCCGGTGCGTGGCGATTTTGACTTTGTTGCCGGTCCGCCTGGCGCTATCGGCGTCACTAATGTCGAGTTTCGTGCGTTTTCTCATCCGACTGAACGCAGGATGGTGCGTCGCTCAGAGCCGCGTCGCCCTCGCTGAGATGCATCGCGCACCCGTTCCCTCACCGGATGATGAGCCATTCGGAGACGATCTGCCGCAGCCTGTGCCGCCGACAGATCCCATACCCGACCCGAATCCGGAAGTGGCTTGAGATTTCAGCCTTCTGCTTCGCGTATCCGTTGTACGCGTCGCAAATACCAATACAGCGCGGCAGCAACCAATCCAAGACTGACACTGTTGCCAAGCCAAAAGCCTGCGGCACCATGCAGAGACGCGGGTGTATTACCAAGAATGTCAAAGCCCAGCAGATAGCCACCGCCAAGTCCGATACCCCACAAACCAATCGCATACATCAGCGTTGGTATAGTGGCGACCTTGTAAGCACGCAGTACAAAGGCAGCACCGACTTGCATGGCATCGACAAACTGATAGAAGGAAATAAACAAGAATAAGCTGAGCGCAATCGCAGCGATTTTCGGGTCGGGTGTGTACAGCGCCACGATATACGCACGCGAGAAGTAGACCAGTAATCCGATCGATACAGACACAATCACACCCAGTCGTATACCGGCATCACCCGCATGACGCGCTGCAGTTAACCTTCCCGCACCAATTTCTTGCGCCACCAGAATGCCGGTGGCACTCGCGATCGATAGCGGCAGCATGTACAGCACCGTACCAAAGTTACCCGCGATCTGATGAGCGGCCAAGGTCTCGCTACCTAATCTTGCAATGAACAGCGCCATGAAAGTAAATGCCGTTACCTCAATCAGGTAAGACATGCCCATCGGTAGTCCGAGTTTAAGCAGTGTTCGCTGAGTCGCCCATGAAGGCTTTTCGAATCCATGGCCTTGTATCTGAAACTCACGATAGGACTCACCGCGTGTGGCGAGTAGCCAACCTATGCCAAGTGCGAGCCAGGCTGTAACGCAAGTTGCAATGGCAGCGCCGGGTGTGCCCAGTGCAGGTAAGCCGAGGCCACCAAAAATAAGTAGCGCATTCAATGGCAGCTTCAGCAGTATCAGCGTACCGACTTGTATCGCCATCACCACGCGCGGACGGGATACGGCTGTATTGAGTGACGCAAATACGCGAAACCCAAGCGTTGCTGGTAACGCCAAGGATAAAAGAGCGAGATACTCGCGTACTTTGCTGTCGAGAAGTGGTGGTGCTTCAGCGATATTGAGGAGTGGATCAGGAAACAGAAGCAGTGTGCTGCCAACGATGGATAAAAAAATCGCCAGCCAAACGCCTTGCCGAACTTCGTGGCCGATCGCTTGGAATTTCTTTGCACCGTATAGCTGACCGATGGTGGGGGACAGTGCTTGCATCACGCCCGACAGGCCAACAAAGATACTCACATAGACCGAAGCGCCAAGTCCCAGTGCGGCGAGATCAATGGCCGAGTAGCGTGCGGTCATCATGGTGTCGATGACACCGTTCATGATGACGGCCAGTTGCCCCACTACGATCGGCCACGCCAGTGAGGCGACGCGTGCGGTGAATGAGGACGCAGTACGCGCCTCTTCGCGCACGCTCATCGGGAGTCGCGTCGGAACAAGCGGAATAATTCATGCTTGTCTGCTTCGCGCCGCCCTTGCCACAATAGCTTCAGACTCGGTGCCACTGATTGTGGCTGTCTACCGCTTCTTCCCAAGCCATTATCTTGAACCAGTAAAAACTCGCATCGCGTGTCACCGATCCGACCAAACTTCACATGACCGAGATAGGCAAAGGAAGCGCGTTGTGCAGGTCCGAGGTTATCGCTATCTACGCAGCTATACTTCTCAGGTAGCCGTGCGCCAAGTTGCTCGGCAACCGGCGCGTAACTTTGGCGGTAATTCAGCCAAGGGAGCCAGAGCGTCATCAGCAAGACCCAGCATAGAACAATGCCACCCGTGGAGAGCACTACCGCGCGCCACAGTACGCTTGGATGCCTACCTAATCTCCAGCGCAGTAAAAGTATCCAGCCGATACTAGTGATCAATGCGACGAAGAGTGCAAAGGTATTGAATTCGGGCTGGAAACCGGGCACTTGCTTCAAAGCGTTTTTCGCAAGTGGGGCTGGCCATCCTGTTTGCTTCGCTATCCAACCGAGCCAGATAAAGCTTGCGATCGCTGACAGCGTCATTACAGAAAACCAGTCGATTGCATTGATCGCGCCACGTTTGAGTGTTGGCAGACCGAAGGTAGCGAGAATGGCCAGCGGTGGTAGGAGGGGAAGCAGGAGATGATCTCTGCTCGCATTGGTGAACGGTATTGCAGCCAAGAAGATGAGTACCGTGATCGCGGGCAAGAAGATATGTAGCGTTATCTGCTTTCGCCATGCATAGACCGCCCAGAGTGCGATTGGCCAAGCTGGCCAGGTGAACCAGATCAAGGTTTTGAGTAGCTTACCTATACCTCCGGGAGGTCGTCCCTGACCGAAGCGCTCTATTCCCACTGCCCAATTGATAGGCGAGGTGTCGTAACCCAGTGCTTGTCGTACCAGCAGCCAGATGGCCATTGGCACGAACGCGATTGCCAAGGCGATGCCTAGTTTTGGTAGCACTGCGTGGTAGCGTAGCGCAGCGGCCAGCAAGAGCGAGGTCATCAGCAGCAGCGGGGTGACCCAACCGCAGGCCAGCGCCAATAGTCCAGCAGATACGCCTAGCCCGAGCACCGCACGTCCGCTAGGTCGATCAAATAGACAAGCCGCACCATAAAGCGTAGTTGCTACCAACGACACCTGCAGTGCCGGTGACGCTGTTTCGTGGCTACGCAGCAGTAAGCCGAGCGAAGCCACATAGATCAGCAATGCGCCATCGGCCAAAGTACGGCCGTAATCCAATGCAGCGGGTTGGCCGCCAAAGGCAAGCTTGAGTGGTTGCGCCTCTGAGCGTCGGCCGAGAACATAAGCAGTACGCCAAACAGCCAAGGTACCGATCGCAAAGAAAACCAGAATCGATAGTCTTGCTGCCAGCGCGTCGCCGGTGAGCCAGCCAAAGACGCGAATCAAGACGGCGCCGATCCAGTAAGCCAATGGCGCTTCATTCGGCATCGGCATGCCGACAATATTGGGTGACAGCCAATCATCCAATGCGCCATGCGCCATGGTCCACATGATGCCGAAACCGGCGGCATCATCGACTTTCCATGGGTCGCGCCGAACAATGCCTGGCAGGATGTAGAGCAGGCAAAGCGCGATTAGACCCCAGCGCGGTAAAGCGATGGTGGCAGTAGCGGACAGTCTGACGGGTTTCATCCGGATTAGGCGAGAACGACTATGGCCTTGCGATAGCTATTGTGAATCAATACAACAAAAATGCCGCGCAAGGCGGCATTTTTTGACGGCCATGAACGCGCGCAATTAGTCGCCGCTTGCTCGGGTCTTGGAGCCGACTTTGCCGAACTTCTGGCGGAACTTGTCGACGCGACCGGCAGTATCGACAATCTTGTGCTTGCCCGTATAAAACGGGTGGGATTCTGACGATACTTCGATCTTCACAAGCGGATATTCCTGACCTTCGAAATTGATGGTCTCGCGCGTCTGGATGGTGGAACGGGTCAGAAACTTGAAGTCGCAGGACAGGTCGTGGACCACGATGTCGCGGTAATTCGGGTGGATGCCTTCTTTCATTACACTCTCGCTTTGCTTGGGTAGCCAATGCCACTTCGTCGGTCTATGCTGCTTCTTGACCCGGTTGGCGTCACTTGCCCGGTTGACAGAACCCGTAATTATAGAAGGAAATCAAGCGCTTGGGGTGCCTGAGTGGACCGCTCGCTCGCCGGGGCTACCAGTGCAGGCAAGCCGGAGATTGAATTGTCAAATCGACTATTTCGAGCATCCGCACATGAGCAGCGCCAAAAAAGCGCCGTCCGCAATGCCTTAACCGCCACCGCGTCGCATCAGGTCGAAGAATTCCGCGTTGGTCTTGGTAGCCTTCATCTTGTCAAGAATGAACTCCATCGCTTCGATCTCGTCCATGCCGTACAACAGCTTGCGCAGAATCCAGATCTTCTGCAGCACATCTGCCTTGATCAGTAGTTCTTCACGTCGGGTACCGGATTTATTCAGATTGATCGCCGGGTAGACACGTTTCTCGGCGAGGCGACGCTCAAGGTGTACCTCCATGTTGCCGGTGCCCTTGAATTCTTCGTAAATCACATCATCCATCCGGCTGCCAGTCTCGATCAGCGCGGTCGCGATGATCGTCAGCGAGCCACCTTCTTCAATGTTACGTGCCGCACCGAAGAAACGCTTCGGACGTTGCAGCGCGTTGGCGTCGACACCACCGGTCAATACCTTGCCGGAGGCGGGGATGACGGTGTTGTAGGCGCGAGCAAGACGTGTGATCGAATCGAGCAGGATGACTACATCCTTTTTCATCTCGACTAGTCGCTTGGCTTTTTCCAGCACCATTTCCGCGACTTGCACGTGGCGGGTTGCAGGTTCATCGAAGGTCGAGGCCACCACTTCGCCGCGCACAGAGCGCTGCATCTCGGTCACTTCCTCGGGACGCTCGTCGATCAGCAGTACGATCAGCGTGACATCGGGATGGTTTGAGGTGATGGCATGCGCCAGATGTTGCAGCATCACGGTCTTACCGGATTTGGGCGAGGCCACCAGCAAACCGCGCTGGCCTTTACCGATTGGCGCAATCATGTCGATGATGCGGCCGGTAATATTCTCTTCACCGCGCATCTCGCGTTCCAGCAGCAGTGGCTGGTTCGGGTGCAGCGGAGTCAGGTTTTCAAACAGAATTTTGTGCTTTGATGCCTCTGGCGGCTCGCCATTCACCTTGTCGACTTTGACCAGTGCGAAGTAACGCTCGCCATCCTTCGGTGTTCTTACCTCGCCTTCAATCGAATCACCCGTGTGCAGATTGAAGCGGCGGATCTGCGACGGCGAAATATAAATATCGTCGGTCGAGGCCATGTAGCTGGCGTCGGGTGAGCGCAGGAAGCCGAACCCATCCGGCAGCACCTCGAGCACGCCATCACCGAAAATTTGTTCACCGGATTTCGCGCGCTTTTTCAGGATCGCGAACATCAGCTCTTGTTTGCGCAAACGCGCGGCATTATCAATATCGAGACTAATCGCCATCTCGAGCAGGGCGGACACATGGAGTGCCTTGAGTTCAGAAAGATGCATGGTCAGGTGCCGTCTCGGCGACGGACTTTCAAGGTGGGGGAGGGAACCGCGATGGTCAGATGGAGAGAAAGGCGGTAGCGGACGCTTGCTACCGCCATGGATATCAGATGTTGCTATCGATGAAGGAGGTCAGCTGGCCCTTGGCCAAGGCGCCGACTTTCTGCGCCGCTGGTACACCATTCTTGAATAAGATCAGGGTAGGGATACCGCGGATACCGAACATTGCAGGTACCGCCTGATTCGAATCAACATCCATTTTTGCGACTTGGATCTTGCCGTCGTATTCCTTGGCGACCTCTTCCAAGATCGGTGCAATCATCTTGCAGGGGCCGCACCACTCTGCCCAGAAATCAACCAGTACGGGCTTGTCGGACTTCAGCACGTCCGCTTCAAATGAGGTGTCGGAAATATGTTTGATGGTGTCACTCATGTTGTCCTCGGCAGGAGAGGGAATCGGCCCGCTTTTTATTGTCTGGCCTAACGGCTAACGCTTCGCCTGCATTTATCACACACATTGGAATGTGGCGCTCTTATTATGGTGGGGGTTCTTGCAGGGGGAGGCGCGGCGGGAACTCGGGTCGAATCATAACCGATTTTCCGGGAAAGTGCGGTTCGCCGACGCGCCTCTTGAGCGGTCGCATACAATGGCCGGCGAGAGTCTTGCACCCGCCGTAACCATGGGCTCCCCATCGCCCTGAATTCAGGATTTATCCGCCGCCTGCATGCCGATCACCCGCCACACCATCCCGCCCGGCGCCCATTTCTGGGCGCTCGCTGCGCAGCTGCTGAGTGATCGGGCCGCCACTTTGGGCGTGCCATTAGCATCCTGCGCGGTGCTGGTGCCGAGCCCGGCGCATGGCGTCTTGCTGCGGCAAGGTCTGCTCGAGCCACTGGGAAACAGCTTCATTCCACCGGTTATTCGAACACTCGACGGTAGTCTCAGTCTGCAGGCGCCGGACGATACAGCGGCACAGCCCGCCAGCAGCGTTGAACGCTTGCTGGCGCTGTATGCGTCGTTACGCCAAACCCCCTGGCTGAAAAAGCTGTTTGCTGCGCGTCGCAATACGGATTTGCTGCCGCTGGCGCAAACCCTGATTGGTATTGCCGACGAGCTGACCAAGGCGCTGCTGCCGACGGCGCTGGCACAGCCTGCATCGGTCAACGATCGGTGGCGCACGGCGCTCGCGCAGCTGTCGCCGCGCAGTACGACCTTGTTGTCGGACGAGGCGCAACTGGTTTGGCAGTTATGGCAGGTCGAGCGTGATGAACGTGACCCCGGTGTCGTGCGACACGCGGCGTTACAGCGCTTCGCACAGCAGGCTGACAGGCCTTTATTCTGGTTTACGTCGGCTGAGCCCGATGCACTTGAGTTCGCATTTCTCTCGGCATGGAGTGAACGACAGCCGGTGGAGCTGATCACGCTAGATTGGCGACGCGATGCGCTGCCACCGGTGTATGCGCGCAGCTGGCCAGAACTACTGGCGGTTGATGCCGCGTCGTCGAATCCAGGCGCAGCGATCGACCCGGCGGCCACGACTTCGGCGATAACGCGACCAGCGGGTGTGGCCTTGTGTCCGGCCGCAAGCATGGAGCAAGAGGCACAGTTAGCGGCGCAGATGATTGTCGATTGGATTGCCAGTGGCCTTCAGCGGATCGCTGTCATTCCGCAAGACCGGCTGGTGGCACGGCGACTACGTGCGCTGCTTGAACGCGCCGATATCGTTGTGGCAGATGACACAGGGTGGAAATTGTCGACCACCCGCGCGGCGAGCGTGCTGCATGCTTGGATCGCACTGGCCAGTTCAGGCGGTGATGTCATGCGTCTGCTGGATTTTTTGCAGTCGCCTTTTCAGCAACACCCGGCATTAACCGAGCTCTCTGAGCGCAAAGCAATGGAGACCGCGCTGATTACTGCCGGTACCGGTGCCGGTTGGGACGCAATTTGCCAGACGCTGAGTGCGCAGCCCGCGCTGCAAGAGTGGGTTATGCAGCTTACTCGCGAGGCGACACGTTACCGAGCGGCGCGTAGTATCGGCGACTGGGTGGCCTCGACCCAGCAGGTGATCGAGCTTGCCGGTTGCGCAGATGCCATGGCGGCTGACAGCGCGGGTATGCAAGTGCTGGCAATGCTGACGCAACTTGCTGCGCAAACCGAGCACATCCAACAAACATTTACGCTGGCCGAATGGCGTGCCCTGATTGATTTGCAGCTTGAGCAGACGGTTTACAGCGCGCCGCGTGATGACCTTCGGGTCATGATGGTACCGCTCAGTGCCAGTGTGCTGCGCCAATTCGACGCGGCGATTGTGCTGAGTGTCGACGCTGAGCATCTGCCTTCACGCTCGTCCGAGACCTTGTTTTTTGCCGAGTCTGTCCGTCGAGAACTCGGATTGGAGACGCGCGAGCAGCGTCAACAACAGCAACTTCGGCAGTTTGCCTCCTTGCTGATCAGTTGCCCCCAAGTCGTGCTGTGCTGGCAAGCCAAGCGCGATGGTGAAAATGTTGCACCAAGTCCGTGGATACAGCGACTTGAGTTAAGCCTCGCGCTCGCTGGTCAAGATGTGCTTCCGAATCTGCAGCCGCAGCGCGCAGAGGCTAAATTGTCTTATCTGCCGGTATCGCCACCGACGCCCTCCGCCCCAGCGTTGCTCCCACAAACCCTGTCTGCCAGTGGCTACAACACCCTGTTTATTTGTCCCTATCAGTTCTTTGCATCACGCATGCTACGGCTTTCGCCGCCCGATGAACTGTTGGAGCTACCCGAGCGTCGCGACTACGGTCAGTGGTTACATCAGATTCTGCAGCGCTACCATGAGGAAGTCCGAGCGCTGGGTACACCCTATGAGCAAAGACATGCGTTGATGACGAGTGTTAGCGATCATGTATTCGACGAGATTGTGGCCAGTAATCCCGCTGCACTGAGTTTTCGTGCGCGCTGGGCGGCCCGTCGCGATGCGTATGTTGATTGGGCAAATCAACACGAGCAGGAAGGATGGCAATTCGCGTTCGGTGAGCAGTGGTATGAGCGTTTGATTGAGTGGGACGGTGGATCAGTCAAGCTGATCGGCAAAGTAGATCGTGTCGATCAGCATGCATCAGGTGAAGCGCAGGTGCTGGATTATAAAAGTGGGCGTAAGCGCTCGCTACAAAACCGAATCAATGAGCACGAA
Organism: uncultured Bifidobacterium sp.; assembly: GCA_964559785.1. Lineage (GTDB taxonomy): Bacteria > Pseudomonadota > Gammaproteobacteria > Burkholderiales > Burkholderiaceae_D > Pernthalerella. The sequence goes on along the minus strand of CAZLJL010000018.1, from coordinate 3,478 downwards.
GATCATCAACTTCCGTTCTATGCATTACTGATCGATCCACCTCCTGTACGCGCTGCCTATGTCACGGTTGATGAAGACAAACCGGCCACGGTCGATGCGACTGATTTACCTGTTTGGCGCGAGGCCTTGCATGCCCAGCTATGCGATCAACTCACGGCCATTGGTACCGGCGCGGCTTTACCTGCGACCGGTGTGGGTAAGAGTTGCAACTGGTGTGCGATGCGTGGTTTGTGTCGCAAGGGAGCGTGGTAATGACTACCGGTCAGCGCTTCATCAATGGCGACCCCGTTACGGCGGAACAGTTTGTCAGCGTCGCTGCAGATCCCAGCCGCTCCGTCTTGGTTGAGGCTTGTGCGGGTAGCGGCAAGACCTGGTTATTGGTATCGCGCATGTTGCGGCTGTTATTGGAAGGTGCGCAACCCGCAGAGATGCTCGCCATTACCTTCACGCGCAAAGCCGCAGATGAGATGCGAGACCGACTGCTGCGTTTGCTGCGACAGCTGGCACTCGAGACAAATGATGATCAGGTGTTGGATGCGCTGGTGCAGCGCGGCTTGTCAGCGGCACAGGCGCGGCAGTATCTGCCACGCGCAAGGCAGTTGTATGCCGATGTATTGGCAAGCCCACACGGCGTATCGGTTGATACGTTTCATAGCTGGTTCATCCGGCTGCTACAGATTGCCCCCCTCGCTGCTGGTATACCGCACGGATTGACACTGGAGGAAAGTGTCACCGAGATTCGGGAGGCGGCTTGGTTAAGATTTTTTAAGTCCTTGAGTCAGCCAGAGAACACTCACCTTCGCGAAGCCCTGATGACGGTGTATGCGATTGCCGGTGATGGTGGCGGTAAGGACTTATTGAATGAGTTTCTCGATCAGCGTGCCGAATGGACCATCGTGTGCGAGCACGACGATCCTCAGCAACAACTGATCACGCTGTGTGGTGAGGATGGGGAGCGCGACGCGCGGCTTAGTTTTTGGAGCGACCAGCACTTGGTGAGCTTGGCAATGCGGGTGGCCCGCGTCTTGGGTGCGGGAACTGAGAAGCAACAAACACACGCTGATGAAATTATCCAAACCCTCGGCGCTGATCCTAGCCTTGAATCGTTTGATCGTTTGTGCACCGCGTGCCTGACAAAGAGCGGTGAACCCCGTGCCATAACAATCACCAAGGCGCAGCGGGCGGCGCTGGCTGAAACTGACCTTGATCGCTTCCCATCAGATTGGGCTTCGCTTTGCGAGGCTTTGATCAATTTACGCGCGCGTAGTAGCGAGATGACTGTTCGCCAGTTGAACCTGGCGGTATTCACCGTTGGCGCGGCACTGATTGATCACTACCAGGCGGTGAAGGCCGATCAGCGCAAGCTTGACTTTGCCGACCTTGAGTTACAAGCATGGCGTCTGCTATCTGATTCGGAACACGCGGCGTACCTGCACGCGCGCATCGACGCACGCTACAAACATATATTGATCGATGAGTTTCAGGACACCAATCCGCTACAGTGGCAAATCGTACGTGCTTGGTTGGATGCCTATGGACATGACGCGCAGCGACCCAGCGTCTTTATAGTTGGCGATCCCAAGCAATCGATTTATCGTTTCCGACGCGCCGAGCCGCGCGTATTTCAGGCGGCGCGCGAGCTACTGAGGCCCTTTGGCGCAGTAGATCTCCGTACCAGTATTACGTATCGAAACGCAGCTGCTATCGTCGCAGTACTCAACCAGACGATGAACGGAAACTCGCTATATGCCGAGCAAGCAACTGCATCCACCGCCGAGGGAGCGGTGTGGCGCTTGCCACTGCTGCGCGAGGAAAATAGCTCCTCACCACAGAGTGAAGGGTTTTCTTTGCGAGACCCACTCAGCCAGCCGCCGGTCGAGTTAGAAGATCTGAGGCGCGAGAACGAGGGCGTGCAAGTGGGTCATGCCTTACATCAGGCGCGCCAGCAATTCAGTCAGTCTGGGCAAGCCTTGTCATGGTCGAGCATGATGATTCTGGTTCGTAGTCGAACCCATCTTGCGGCTTTTGAGCGAGGGCTCAGGTCGGTTGGCATTCCGTTTGTCAGTAGTCGTGCAGGTGGGTTACTGGATACGCTTGAGGCGGGAGATCTGATTGCGCTGCTGCGCTGCTTATCGATGCCAGCAGATGATCTAGCCTTGGCACGTGTTTTGAAGTCACCGATCGGCGGGTGTACCGACGAGGAATTAGTCGAGTTGGCGATAGATGATCGCTGCTCGCATTGGTGGCAGCGATTGCAGCAACGTGTGGCTGAACAAACAGCGTCGACGGCAGCGATCCGCTTGCATGATTTATTGCTACGTTGGCTGGCCTATTCATCCTACTTGCCAGTACATGATCTGCTCGATCGTGTCATTCATGAGGGTGAAGTATTGCAGCGCTATGCGGTGGCATCGTCGTCTGAAATGCGCGCGCAAGTCTTGGGTAATGTGGAAGCATTCGTTGCGCTGTCACTCGCGTTGGATGCTGGTCGCTATCCAAGTATCGCGCGCTTTCTCGAGCACCTGAGGCGTCGACAGCGGGGTAGCGAACGCGATGCACCGGACGAGGCAGATGTAGATGCGGCCACGGATGCCGTCCGTATTCTGACGATTCATGCTGCCAAGGGTTTGGAGGCAGAGGTGGTGGTGTTGATGGGCGCAAATCATAGTGATGCCGGTGCTGATAGAGCGGGTGTACTGTGTGATTGGCCCCAGGATGCACCCGCTCCCGTGCATTTCTCCGTTTTCGGCAAGAAGGCTGAGCGAGGTGCCGCTCGCGAGCGATGGTTCGCGCAGGAGGAGGCGTTTCGCCAGCAAGAGAATTGGAATTTACTGTACGTGGCAGCTACGCGCGCACGGCAACTCTTGATCATCAGTGGTGTCCACACGGGTAAAGATGACGCTGGCGGTGTGAAGTCAGACAGCTGGTATGAGCGTCTGCTATCGGTACCAGAGTTCGAGCCCGCACCCGTGTCGTCGTCCCAGTTGGATGTGAACTGCGAGTTCGCACTATCGCTATTCCAACCTGCCACATTCTCACTACCGACCGCAGTAATCGAGCCGGATAATCAAGCCACGCTGGAAGGTAAACGTCTGCACGCCTTGATGGAGCGCCTGACTCAGGCCGGGACCTGGCCGATTGTGATGCCGTCGACTCAGCGTGCCGCGCGTTGGTTGCTGTGCACCGAGTCCGAAGCGCATGTGGTGTGTGAGCAGGCAGCCCGGATTCTTTCCAGCACCGAATTACAGCGTTTTTACGATCCCGTCCAATACAGCTACGCACACAACGAGTTGGAGCTGGTTCACAACGGCGAGTGGATGCGTCTCGATCGCTTGGTTGTATTCGAGGATGCCTTGTGGGTGTTGGACTACAAGCGCAGTCTGCTTGAACAGCAAAAAACGGCCTACTGGCAGCAGCTCGAGCGTTACCGCGCGGCCTGCCTGGCGCTATTTCCGGGTAAGCCCGTACACACTGCGCT
>CAZLJL010000017.1:0-15101 GCA_964559785.1 uncultured Bifidobacterium sp. | reverse complement strand
ACAAGGTCTAAAAAAAAAATCAACGAATATCCCACTACCTTACTCATGGTTTTGGTGGCAGGTTTTGGGCAAATTTTCGTCGCTGTCTGGTACCCAATGAAACACCCAGTTTAGGGCGTTACACAGAGTGAAAATCGCTCTTGCAGCGCAGCAAATTCGACACTTCAGTGACGCAAAAAACATCATTAACTTACAAAAGCTGACAGCAAAAAAAAACGACCTGAGCGGGTCTTAGATGAGGATTCATTACTTTTTATGGTGCGATTCTTACAGCGCCTTACGTAAGGCTTTGCAAGCTTACGTAGCCTTACAACAGCACCTAAAAATCAGGCAGCGAAGTTCACCGAAAAATATCGGCTGGCACAGCCTCGATATTCGAAAACTGCGAATAAACATGCGCTCAATACTGCCCGCGAAAATAGCTAGAAGCTTTTGGTGCGTAGCAGCGTCATACGCATGACGCCCCCTTGGAAAAACCGCGCCGTTGTCGGCTCGTGACGCTCTAACTGCACTAGGCCCACGTTGGGGCAATACCACTCGAGGCTTACCATTGGCGCCTCTTTATAGGTCATTTCGCGCTCATGCCAGATGTGCAAAGGCGTCACCCCTTTGATCAGTACGCAGCCCGCATAGTCACCCGCGGGCGTGCTGACCTTTTGGTCAGTAGCCTCGACCGCATAGGTCATGGTGAGATCGCGAAAACGATCGACATATTTGAACTCTTGCGGCCATTCGTTTCGACGCTTCAGGAAATACGGCGCCGTAGTCGTGGTCCATTTTTCTTCCTTGCTCAGCTTGGCAGGCAACACGGTGCGTGGCGCACGATCGAGCACGGCCACTTTGTCATTCGGGGTACGGCTGGCAATTCGATGCACCCCTTTGTCATCAATCTTCAGCCAGTAATCGTTACCGTAGTCACTGCGTCGGCGCCAAGTCTCTTCACCGTTCAGATCCACACGTCCAAGGTTGGTCATGGTGATGGTCGATTTGTCGACATAGGGCTCGGGCGCGTCATAGCTGATCTCGATACGATAGGTCCAGCTCATGCCCTGTGCCAATGGAAACAGCGGATTATCGTTCGCGGGTTTTTCGCAGCCAGCAAGCAGACACAGCGCCGGCAATGTAATCAGTAGTGCGACGACGCCGGTAAGATTTTTAAGCGGTCGCATTTTATTTTTCCGGTACCTGAGGTGCAGGTAGATCCATGATCTTGATCTCTTGCTCATCCGCGCCTGGATTGAGCCAACTCGGCCCCGTACCCTGCCCTGCCTTTGCTTCAGCAGTACCCATCTGGCTGATGCCGCGCTGACCTTTCTTCATACCCTCATTGATACGTTCATGCAGCGCCCGCATGTAGGGCAGCTTATAGCCGCGTGGCTGTAGCTGTCGCCGCCCTTCTTCGATCGGCGTCACCCACAAATACAAGGCACCCGCGTACTTGGGCGTTGGCTCCTCGATCACCGCAGCAATCAGCAGAAAGCGGGCCGGCAACGGATCATTACTCGGATAGCCGATCACGCTCATCACCGCGTTATATCCGTAGAAGTAAAACGCACAAACGCCCAAGGTAAGGATGCCCTTCAGCCAGCGCGGCCAACTGGAAAACACCAGTGCCAGCGTGAACAAGAAAACAAACAGCGAAAAGGCAATAATCAATGTCAGTGTCATGTCAGCGACTTCGCTAAAGATTTCGGAATAGTGTTGATATTGGTGACGGCGCCGCTCGGGTCAATAGTAAAGCGCACTAAAGTCGCTTCCTTGCCGCGGCCATCCAGCGTGGCCTGACCGTAGAACACAACCTCGGCTTTTGGGTTCACCTTAATCACCGTGAGCGTAGCCTCAACAGGCTGACCGGCTTTGGGATCATTTGGATCGAGTTCTTTGGTCTCGTAGTAATGCACGTTCGCGACATACTCACCCGGGATAATGCTGCGGATCGTGGTGACCTCTTGCCGCAATGGGTTCACGACCTTTTTGCCGTTGACAACGATGGTGTTATTTGAGCTGCCGCGATCATCACGATCCAAATGCATCAGGCCCGCCTCGCGATTACGAAACCACACGACCTCACCCGACGGGCCTTGGGTCCAGAGATCCAGATCATTCGGATCATTATCAGGCCAGGAAAGCGTAATGATGAATTCTGCTTTCGCCGGAATATCGCCGCTCTTCTGCGCCTTCGGATTAATCGATAAAAACGCAATAATGAAACAGAATACGAACGCGATCAGCATGTTGAACAACATGTCATACATCGGGTCGACTTCTTGCTCGCGCGATCGCTTACGGTTGGCCATGGGCGGTTGTCCTAGGCCTTGATTTTCAAACCGTGCATTTGTGCGCGCGTCACCAGCTCATCGGCAAAACGGTCGAGTCGCGTTAGCTGCATACCGAGCAGGATGTTGGCCACCAAACCCACCATCGTAGTCAGCAGCGCGACACCCAAACCCGTCGTCAGCTCTCGTAGCATGTCTTGTGCTTGCGATTGATCGAAGCTTTGCATATGCCCAATCTGCATCGCTAGCATCGAGAATCCAATGACCTTGCCGAGCAAGCCCAACTTTAGCTGCAAGCCATTCACCCACCACGCAGTCGAATGGCTGCCGTGGGTCTGCTCGGACAATAAATCCATCGGCGCACCGGAATCAATCGGCTTGGCCCGGAGCGCATTCCAGTACGCTGAGGACCAGCAGCCCTCCATCGGGGCCACCCCAGGGTTGGCAATCTGATACTCAAGACTTTGCCGCTGACGATCAAGCTCGCGGCTACGGGTACCGCACCACAGCGTGGCGATACAAAAGATAATGATGATGATGAAGGTGATGCCGGTCGGGTCGGACTGCAGCAACAGTTGCCAGACCCCTTTCATGCCCAGCAGCCAGGCCGCGAACAAGAACATGCCTATCAGCGTGAACCACTCGAACAAAATGGGCTCAATCTTGCTGTGCGGGCTGGACCATGGCAGCCGCAAGAACCGGATCTTCACTGTCTCTCCTCGTCGCCGCGGCTATGTCGCGCCCGGCTTACTTGTTTTTATGGCGCTATTTTAACGTCCGGCGCAGTGACTCAGGTTTTTGGACCAGCATTGGGGTCGAAGCGGCAAATCAGGACAAACATGGTTTCTTGCGGCGAGTCTTCCGTTGGCTTGATCCATTCGCCCGGTGTCTCATCGACTTTGATCGCATCACCAATGCCCATGCGGTAGGGATAGGATGCATAACGCAGGGTGCGCATCGCACGCGCCGGACAATCCACTTCCCACAATAACTTCACCGACAGGCTGCCTTGGGGCGTGGGTTCGCGATACTCGATCAGCATCCACATGCGGGTCGTATCACCACCGGGACGAAAAAAATCATTGATGTATACCGCCTCGCCATCATTAAAGTCGATCAGCTTCCACTCCGCGCGCGCCGAAGAAAGGCAGCAAAACATCATCAGTGCGGCAAGTAGGGATCGCATCTTTAGTATCCAGCCAGTGATGGCTTATCGTTAAATCGTACGGCCACCATCAATCGGCATTTCCAATCCGGTGAGAAACTCGGCCGCTTCGGTGGCCAGAAAAACCGCCGCTGCCGCCATATCTTTCGGCTCACATAATCGACCAAGCGGAATAGTCGATAAAAACCTCGCTCGATTTTCAGGTGTGTCTGGCATACCCATAAAATCCTCCAGCAAGGCGGTCGCCCCCATGACTGGGCACAGCGCATTGACGCGTATTTTGTCCGGCGCCAGCTCGACTGCCATCGCCTTCGAGAGCAGATTCACCGCACCCTTCGAGCTGTTGTACCAGCATAACCCAGGTCGCGGCCGGATGCCGGCGGTGGAGCCAACGTTAATAATCAGACCACCCTTCCCACGCGCTCGCATCACCGGCACCACCGCATGCGCCATGTGATAAATCGATTTGACATTGACATTAAATACGCGATCAAAAGTCTGCTCGTCGACCTGTAGCATGGGCTGATTACGATGCGTGGTGCCAGCGTTATTAATCACCACATCAGGTACACCGAAGCTATCGACACAGACCTTTACCATGGCTTGTACCGAGGCGCCATTGGCGACATCGGTGGCGACGGCCTTGGCATGCGCACCGAGCATCTTTGCGACTCGCTCGCCGGCTTCGGCATTGATATCCGCCACGATCACCTTCGCACCCTCGCGCACATATGCCTCTGCCATACCGGTACCAAAGCCGCTACCAGCGCCGGTGATGATGGCAACTTTGCCTGCTAGCTGTCCCATGCTGTCTCCAAAAGCTCAAAATGATTTTTTATTTTTGCTACCCAAAACTACTATTCAATACCTTGCATGACATCGGATGAGAAGGGGCAAAAACGCCTCCCAAGCCAATGCGATATGCAATCAACCGTGATGCAGAACCACCGTTTTTGTAGTGCTGAATTCTTCCAAGGCGATGAAACCTTTCTCCCGCCCATGCCCACTCTTCTTCATACCACCGAACGGTAGTTCAACCCCACCACCCGCACCGTAGCAGTTGATGAAGACTTGGCCACTCTGCATGCGCTTCGCTACCCTTGCCTGTCGAGCGCCGTTTTCAGTCCACACAGCAGAAACCAAGCCGTACTCTGTCGCGTTTGCGAGTTGTATTGCATCTGCTTCGTCTTTAAACGGCATCGCTGACAATACCGGGCCGAATACTTCCTGACACGCCAGCCTATGATCACGCGGCACCGCACCGAACAGTGCAGGCGCAACAAAGTAGCCCTCTTTAGAGCAGCCATCGGCAACGGTGCCCTCCGCCAGCAGCGGTACGCCAGTTTTCACTGCATCATCAATAAAGCCACGCACACGCTCAAACTGTTTACGGTTGACGATAGGGCCGCAATCAAGATCCATCTCCGGCGTCCCTACCTTCACCTTTCGGAAAGCCTCGGCCACACGCTGGACAAATTGATCGTAGATACTCTCCTGAATCAACAAACGGCTGCCCGCTGAGCAAGTCTGCCCAGCGTTCTGTGTGATCGCTTTGACGATGATGGGTAGCGCCTTATCGAGATCAGCATCTTCAAACACGATCTGTGGAGATTTACCGCCAAGTTCCAGCGTACATGGCACGGCATTACGCGCGGTGGACTGCTGCACCAACGCGCCGACTTCCGGTGAACCAGTGAAGCTCGCGTAGTTGATGTCCGGATGTGCCGTCAATGCAGCACCCGCCTCGTAGCCATACCCCGTCACCAGATTCAAGGCCCCCGGCGGCAAGCCCGCCTCGACTAAGAGTTCGGCCAATTTCAAGCCTGACATGCAGGCATCTTCCGACGGCTTCAGCACAACCGCATTACCCGCGGCTAGTGCAGGCGCGACCGTGCGACCGAACATTTGCGCCGGATAATTCCAGGGAATGATGATCGCGACCACACCATGCGGCTCATGAACCAACTGTACGTTGTAGCCGTTGAGATAAGGAATCTGCTTGCCATGCAACTTGTCGGCAGCGCCACCGTAATACTCGAAATAACGCGCCACGGCGACGACATCCGCACGCGCAACTGACAATGGCTTGCCGGTATCGCGTAATTCGATTTGTGCGATTTCCTCGGCGTGTTGAACGATCAAGGTTGCTGCTTTGCTGAGAATACGACCACGCTCGGTCGCGGTGAGATGACCCCAGCTACCCTCCATTGCATTACGCGCTGCTTTGACCGCGCGATCAATATCCTCAGGTGTCCCGCGATCTATACTGGCGTAGGCTTTTGCATCACAGGGATTGATGACTTCAATCGTTTGACCGCCAGAAGCGGATATCCATTCGCCGTTAATCAGCAAGCTCGGCATAGTTTTCTCCAAGATTTTGCAACAAAAGATGATTCAGAAATTGTGACTATTATTTTTCGTTGTCGTAGCGGTGATTGTGCTGTTGCATACACTCAGGATGTTTCAAGCGGCGTGCTTTGCAGCTCGCCGCGCTCGAGTGTCAGCGTTGCATCGGGCAGATCCCGCATCAGACTTCGGTTTGATTCAGTCACGATGATGCACAACGCTGGGTCACTCTGATGCAAGCGACGTAATGACTCAGCGTATTGATTCGCCAGTACCGGTGCCAATCCTTGAAACGGCTCATCCAGTAGTACAAATCGGGTTCCCACCATCAGCGCTCGTCCGAGTGCCGCCATCTTGCCCTGCCCACCAGATAGAGCGGCCCCGGAGCGCGACAACATCGGCGCCAATTGCGGTACCACATCGAGAACACGATCGAGCCGTTGCGAGATCTCTTGCGAAGGCAGGCCGAGGACCTCGCAGGGCAATCGCAGGTTTTCTTCCACGGTAAACGTCGGGTAAATCACGCGATCTTCCGGCGCATAGCCAATACCCAACGCCGTTCGACGATGCCCGGGCGCACCCCCCAGATCAATACCGTCCAAGGTAATGCGCCCAGATGAAATTGGCAGCAAGCCCATGATTGCCCGCAGCAGCGTGGTCTTGCCCGCACCGTTGCGTCCAACCACTGCCAGCAATTGACCTGGCGGCAGCGATACATCGATATCGCGTAGCACCGTGATGCCGGCAATACTCGCGCTCACCCGCTGCAGCTTCAGCATCTCATTCCCCGATCACGTTAGCGCGAATCTCGGCATCCGCCAGCACCTCTGCCGGTGGACCATCAGCGGCAATACGCCCAGCGATCCAGGCAGCGACGCGAGTGGCGTACTGTGAAACGATATCAACATCATGCTCTACAAAAATCGCACTCACCTGTTGCTCGTCGAGTGCACGCATGATGGTCGCCATCAGGCCATGCTTTTCTTCGCTGGAGACACCTGAGGTCGGCTCATCGAGAATGAGCAGTCGAGGCTGCATCACCAAGGCCATTGCAATATCCAGTAGCTTGCGCTGACCTTCCGGCAAGGCGCTCGAAATTTCATCCGCACGATCAATCAGCCCAACCATCGACAGCACATGATCAATCGCACCCTCATCTACGGCGTTTGACAGTGCAGTCCAGATACTCAAACGATTGCGCTTACCCGCCGCTGCAATACGCACACAATCACGCACCGTATGCTCATTAAACAGCTGAGGTAGCTGGAACGACCGGACCATGCCTCGTCGCGCAATCTCGCGCGGTGCCAAACCAGTTACCTCATGTCCTTCGAAAAACACCTGACCTGCTTGCGGGCGTATCAGGCCAGTACAGATATTAATGAAGGTGGTTTTGCCAGCGCCGTTTTGTCCAATCACGGCGAGTCGCTCACCTGCGTGCAAAGAAAAATCGATATGGTCGGCCACGACCACTGCACCAAAAGCAAGTTGCAGATCTTTGGTCTGCAGTAGTGGCGCACTCATGGCCGTCCTCGCTGCTTGGAAGACGAAGCATCAAGTAACGCCGAAACACCGCGCGGCGCAAGAAATACAATCGCGATCAAGACGCAGCCCAATACCAACTGCCAGGCGCCGGTCAAATAAGCGGCTGCAAATAGCTTCACGAATTCAAAAATACCTGCACCAATAAATGCACCGACCGGGTGCCCAATGCCACCGAGAATTGCAACGAAAATAATTTCGCCGGAACGCACCCAGTACCCCATCTCCGGCGTTACCAAGCCTTGCGCGATGGCGAAAATCGCGCCTGACAAGCCACACAAGGTCGCCGAAAAAATATAGCCAACCCATAGCGTTTTATAGGCAGAGATCCCGACATACTCTAGTCTTGTTTCGTTAGTCTTGATCGCGGCAAGTGCCTGCCCTGCTACCGAGCGCTGATAGCGACTCACCAGCCAGCCGGTCACAAGTGCAAGACCTACGCTACACAGCAACAGCAGGCTTTCGAAGTTATCGCGGTCAAGTACCATGCCGAAGAATGGCGCACGCTCTAGCCGTAAGCCATCAGTTCCACCCGTTAGATGGAAGAACTTACCCAGCACGGCATACAGCACCATTGAGAGTGCGAGATTCAGCATGCCAAAAAAAATCGCGCGATAACGCACCACAAACGAGCCTACGACGACACCGAGCAGCAAGCCGGTACCTGCGCCGATCAATAGCAACAAAGCGCTATCCAGTTGTGGCCACTGCCGCGCGGCAAAGGCTACTGCGTAACCACCGGCGCACATGAACATGGCATGGCCAAAAGAAATCTGGCCGGACACAATCAAAATCGAGATACCAAGCGCAGCAATACCGAAAGCGGTCGCGAGAATAAGTGGTGTTTTCAGCCAAGGCAAAGCCGCCGGCAAAGCCAGCGCCAATATCGCCAGCGCGATAACGAGTAAATTCGGGCGCGACATCAGACCCGCCTCGCCTGTGCCACCGAGAACAAGCCCTGTGGACGAAACAGCAGCACGAGTACCATGATCAGGAAAGGTACCAGTACCTCGATCTCAGGCAGCAGATACACCGTGAACGATCGTGCTAATCCAATCAATAACGCTGCAACCAAGGCACCTTCAATCTGTCCTAAGCCGGCGGTCGCTACAACCGCGAACGACAGCACGATCATCTCGCCACCAATGCCCGGTACCCAAGATACGGTTGGTGAGGCGAGTGCGCCCGCGAGCGCACCAAGTACTGCGCTGACAACAAACGTCAGTAAAGAGATACGCCGCACATTAATGCCGAGCGCCGTCGACATTTCACGATGATGCGACACCGCCACGATCTGACGCCCCATACTCGAATACTTTAGAAAACTACGCAGGGCAATAAACACCGTGAGCGCGATCCCCGGCAGCAGCAGTAACTGGTAGCGGGTGTAGGTAATCCCAAGGACATCGACCGTACCGAGGTAATTCACAATCTCGGAAACGAAATATGGTTGCGTACCCCACACCAAACGCTGCAGGTCTTCGAAAATCATGAATGCAGAGAAGGTGATGAGTAGCTGAAGAATCGGATCTTTTTGATAGATCCGCTGCATCAGCGTTGTCTCCATTAGCCCACCAAAGATGCAGCCAATAATGATCGCAGCCAGTGGCAAAATCAGCAGCGACCAGGCCGGCGATGCGCCTTGCGCGCTGGCCCACAGACCCAAACTCGCCGCCATATAACCACCAAGGGCATAGAAGCTGCCATGCGCCATGTTCACGATGTTCATCACACCAAAGACCAAGGTCATACCGAGCGCCACCAGAAACAATACGGCGGCCTGCGATAGTCCATCCATCAGCGCGAGAATGATCATCTCTTTAGGCATGGCGAGGGCTGGCGATTATGGGGTTTGCGTTAGGGATTTACCTTAGGCGTTGGCAGCGTACACCGCACGCTTCTCAGCTGTCGGTGTACGTGGTCGTCAATACTGCCTTAGCCTTGGATGATTCACCAGTTCAGGTTTGAGAGTCTTGACCCACTCTGGTGATTTTTGACCGACGGGTGTCGTAATCAGATCAGCCGGATAAATGACGATCTTCTCCAAGATGGGGAACGCATAGTCTGGACTCTTCTTGGTAATACCGAGCAGCTGCTCTTCAAGACCCTGACCGTCTTCGCGCATTTTTACGGTACCGGTGATACCGCGAAACTCCATGGTGCGCATCGCATCAGAGACTTGCTCAATACTGGGCCACTGGCCCTTATTCGCTTTAATTGCTTTTTCGTAGCCAGCCTTCAGACCATCGAGCGCCTGAACCATGTGATACACCGAATAAATCGGATAACTACCGGTCTTGTCGCGAAACTTCTTCACGAAGTTTTTCAGGCGAGGCTCATCTTTGTGCTGAGGATGTAAAAAATAATGGTCACCACGCGCGCCGACGATGACGCCCTCTGGCAAGGCGCTACCCAAACGCTCAAGCGAGCTCTCGGCTAACGGCAGTACGAACAGCGAGTTTCTCATCAGCCCACGCTGCGAAGCCTGACGCACAAAGGTATCCAGATCACCGCCCCACGCGGTGGACAAGATCACCTCAGGGCGTAGCGCCTGCAGACGACTAATCTCTGTGGAGTAATCCGTCGCGCCGAATTTCGGAAACAACTCCGCGACGATTTTTACGTCGGGCTTCATGGCCAGCAAGGTATTGCGGAACAATTCCCACGAATCGCGGCCCCATGCGTAATCTTGATTGATTACAGCAATGGATTTCAAGTCGGGCTTGGTGCGCAGCAGGTACAACACGCTAGCGACCATCTCGGTGGTTGCATTGGCTTGTGTGCGTACGACATAGCGATAACGCTTATCTTCCAGCACTTTCTCAGTGCCGCAATCCCACATGATGTTGAGTACCTTCAGGTCCTCAGCCACCGGCGCAACGATATTGCAGTTGCCGCTGGAAATCGCGGCAATCATCACTTTGGTATCGCTCTCCTGAACCACGCGGCGATACTCGGATAAAAACTTGTCCGAGCCAACCCCTTCATCAATATAGGTGGGCACAATCTTGACGCCGCCGATACCACCGCTGGCGTTGATCTGCTCGATATAGAGCTCAGCTGCCGCCTTGGCCGGCACGCCAAACACCGAGGCCGGTCCCGACATAAAGGTGCTGATGCCAACTTTCAGCTCGGAAGGTTTGCTTTGTGCGCCAGCCACCGCAACGAAGCCCGCAAGGGCCAATCCGGCCACCCCTTGCACGAGTGCATGGATGTTCATAAGGATGTCTCCAGCCTAAGATTTGTTGTCGTTATAGATTTCGTCGCACTGCACCATCCCGGCACATGCGCGAAAGTCGCCACTATAAAGCCAAGCCGCCGACTTTGCGACCCTGCGCCTTGATTATCCCGTCGCTACCATCCACGCTACCGACAATACCAGCCACATCACCAGCGGCGTGTTGATAAAGCCTAGGCAGTGGCAAAGCAGATCTGATGGTCCAATTCAAGGCGAATACCAATCGCCTCACCGATCGCATGGTCATGATGGCTAGGCACCAGCGACAGCAGCTGTTGACCTGAGGGCAAGGCCAGCGTGTACAGAAATGCCGCGCCGCGGAATGCCTTGGCCAATACGCGTGCCTGCAACGGGCTGGCGTCGTCGTGCTGGATATCATCTGGCCGCACCAACAAATCCACCTCGCCACCCTTGTTGACACCATCAGGCAGCCTGTCTGGCTTGAACATGCCCAGCTCGGTCTGTACCTGACCGTCTTCACGCACTTGTCCGCGCAGCATCATGCCCTCGCCGATAAAGCGCGCCACAAATCGATTCTCCGGGCGGTGATACAACTGCATCGGTGTGCCAATTTGCTGCAAACGACCTTCAGCCAACACCGCAATACGATCCGCCACCGCAAACGCTTCCAGCTGATCGTGCGTGACGATGACGGCAGTAGTACCCGTCTGCTTCAATAAATCGCGTACCTCAATCGCCAAGCGCTCGCGCAAGGTGACATCCAGATTCGAGAAAGGCTCGTCCATCAGCAGCAGCGCCGGTTGTGGTGCCAGCGCACGTGCTAATGCAACGCGCTGCTGTTGACCACCCGAGAGTTGATGCGGCGCGCTATTGGCCAAATCAGTCAGGCCGACCAGTTCAAGCATTTGCGCTACACGCTGCTCACGCTCGCGTTGGCTGCGACGATATAAACCGAAGCCAATATTGTCGGCTACAGACAAATGGGGAAACAGTGCATAGTCTTGAAACACCATGCCGATATTGCGATGCTCGGGCGCGAGCTGGTAACCCGCACGACCGACCTCTTGCTGCATCAAGCAGATACGACCAGACTGCAAAGGGTGGAAACCTGCAATCGCGCGCAATGCCGTGGTTTTACCGCAGCCGGAGGGCCCAAGCAAACACGCGATCTCGCCTTGCGCCAAGCTGAATGAAAAATCCGTGAGTACATCTTGCGTGCCACGCGCGGTGGGATAGCCAAGCGTCAGCGCATCAAGTTCGAGCGCTTGTATTTGCTGATGGTGGTTCACTTCGCCCTGCATGGTCTAGCGCTCCGACTGGCGAATAAGTAATAAAACCGGGAGCAAACCAGCCGCCACAATACACAAGCTCGGTAACGCAGCGCGATCCCACATCCCTTCGGCGCTCATCTCGAACACACGCACTGCCAGCGTGTCCCAACCAAACGGACGTGTCATCAGCGTGATCGGCATCTCTTTCATGACCTCGACAAAGACCAGCAGACTGGCCCCTAACCAACCACTCCGTAGCAGCGGCAAGTAAAGCTTTTGCAGAACTTGCCAACGGCCCAAACCCAAACTGTGCGCCGCCTGTTGTTGACTGAGCGTTATTCGCTGCATGGCGGCCTGCATTGGCTCAAAGCCCACTGCCATGAAGCGCGCGGCCAGCGCCAACAGCATGACCAACAAAGTACCCTTCAGTACCGGCGCGGGATCAATACCCCAGGACTGCCAGAGCGGATACAACTGGTTATCCAGCCATGCAATCGGAATAAATAAACCCACCGACAACAGTATGCCGGGCAAGGCATAGCCGAGCGTTGAAGCACGCACCCACAAGCGCGTGAGTCGACCTGGATGCTGACGCTGTGCATACGCCAGCCACAACCCGACGGCCACCACAATAAGCGCTGAGAGTGTCGACAGCAGCAAGGAGTGCCAGATGAAATCCCAGTAGCGCGCATCCCAATCATTGCGCACCACTGCAAACGACCACACCGAGAGTTGCAGCACCGGGATCACAAACGCCATCAGCAGTACCAGCGCACACGCGGCGAATGCGGCCCAACGCGACAGACCCGTCAACTGCAAACGCTCGAGTCTTGCGTCGACGGCATTGGCGGCATAACGACGTTGTGCAATCGCCCGCTGTTCAAACCACACCAACAGCAACACCGCTAATGCGAGCAGCGACGCTAACTGCGAGGCCACCGGCAAATTGAACAACGCAAGCCAGGCCTTGTAGATCGCTGTGGTGAAAGTATCGACATTAAAAATAGCAACCGTACCGAAATCGGCCAGCATTTCCATCAGGGCCAGCGTCAGCCCTGCTACCCACCATGGTCGCGACATCGGGAGCGCCACACGAAAGAACGCCAACCAACGCGGCATACCGAGTGTCTGGGCCGCTTCAAGGCTACGCTTGCCCTGTGTCAGAAAAGCTTGCCGCGCCAATAGATACACATAGGGATACAACACCAAGCCGAACACGATGATCGCGCCGCCCATCGATCGTATCGGTGGCAATGTCACTGGCCCGAGTGTGGAACGCAGGGCGGTTTGCAAGGGGCCGCTGTAGTCAAACAAACCGACCATGACCGATGCAAGCACATAGCCGGGTAAGGCCAAAGGCAGCACTAGCGCCCATGCAAACCAACGTCGCCCTGGAAACTCGCACACTGCCGTCAACCATGCGAGCCCTACACCCAACACACTCACCATCAGCGCCACACCGGCTGCCATCAGCACGGTGTTCTTCAGCACCGCAGGCAGCACGAACTCACTGAGATGCGCCCACACCTCGGGCTGTGGATTCAGCCAACTGCCTAGTACCACCACCAGTGGTACCACGGTTGGCAGCGACAGCCAGAGTACCGACCAGGCAGGTTTATCAACCAGTGTATTCATACTGCTGTGTTCATGGCTCGGTGCTGCGCTCGGCGGTCAGGCAGCTAGGCGTAACCGAATTGCGAAGGGCCGGAGTCAGCACAAAGACCCACTTACTTGTAGCCTGCTCTATCCATTAGCTTGGTGGCAGTTGCCTGCAACTCACCGGCTTTGGATACATTCAGCAAGTTGGGCTTGAAGCTGCCCCATTCCTTGATGATCGAGTTGGCCTTCACTTTCGGGTTCGCTGGAAACTCGAGATCTTCATCCACGTAAAAAGACTGCGCTGTCTCCATCGACAGATACTCGATCAGCTTCTGCGCACCGGCAGGATTTTTCGCGTGCTTCGTAATGCCTGCACCAGAGACATTCACATGCGTGCCACTACCGCTCTGATTAGCCCAGAACAAACCCACCGGGAAGTCTGGCTCTTTGACCAGGATACGACCCAAGTAATACGTATTCACGATACCGACCTGGCACTGACCAGCAGCAATAGCTTTCAGCAACGAGGTGTCATCGGGGAACGGCGCAGTGACGAGATTAGCGACCCAGCCGCGCACGATCTCTTCGGTTTTTGCTTCACCGATCTCGTTAATCATCATGGCGATCAATGACTGGTTGTAGACCTTCTTGCTGGTGCGCAAGCAAAGTTTGCCCTTCCACTTTGGCTGTGCCAGATCTTCGTAGCTGGACAGCTCTGCTGGTCTTACTGCTGACTTGTTATACACAATGGTGCGCGCACGCACCGACAAGCCAAACCACTGGTTGTCTGGGTCGCGCAAATGCGCCGGAATATTTTTTTGCAGAATTGCCGAGTTCAGCGCACGCAGCTGACCCTGCTGTGCTGCGAGCCATAAATTACCGGCATCCACCGTGATCAGCATATCGGCCGGTGTACTGGCGCCCTCCGCGTTCAAGCGCGCGAGTAATGCGCCTTCGTTCGCAGTCATCAGGCGAATATCGGTGCCCGTCTCTTTGCTGTAGCGATCGAGTATTGGCTTGAGCAGTTGCTCGTTACGGGCGGAGTAAACCGTAACCGTATCAGCGACCGCCATGGTGGATAGCGAAGCCAGCGCGATGCAAGCGGCGGGTAGCAAAGACTTAAGTTGCAGCATAGTGAAGCAGTCCTCGATAGAGTCGATCAAGAACTGCTGAGTTTACCTCAAATGAGAATAATTCTCACTACGAGGGCGCGAGGCTTAGGCATCAGCGGCAGTCACTTGGGAAAGCTTCCTGGATCCCGGCCTTCGCCGGGATGACGACGCGAGAGCTGTAACTTCAGATAGAGGGTTCCGTGACCATAGAGGGTCACTTGGGAGAGCTTCCTGGATCCCGGCCTTCGCCGGGATGACGACGCGAGAGCTGTATGTTCAGACAGAGGGTTTCAGGACCATAGAGGGAACGTCCTGGAATTCGTCATGCCGGCGCAGAACGCTTGGATCCTCGCCTCAGCCGGGATGAAGACGCCAGAGCTATAGGTTCAAACAGAGGGTTTCAGGACCAGAGAGGGAACGTCCTGTAATTCGTCATGCCGGCGCAGAACGCTTGGATCCTCGCCTCAGCCGGGATGAAGACGCCAGAGCTATAGGTTCAAACAGAGGGTTTCAGGACCAGAGAGGGAACGTCCTGTAATTCGTCATGCCGGCGCAGAACGCTTGGATCCTCGCCTCAGCCGGGATGAAGAC
>CAZLJL010000016.1:0-15135 GCA_964559785.1 uncultured Bifidobacterium sp. | reverse complement strand
ATTTCGCCTCTTCAAATGAAATTCCATGGTTCTTAAGATTGGTTAAAGCCTTGTGGGCATCCCATTCGAATCGGAGAGAATTCATATGTACATTGTACATACATTAGATTTGGAGAGCAACCCGCTCATCCAAACGCGTTTCGGTTCCTAGCACCAGAAAAACAAAAAGCCCCCGTTATCGCTAACGAGGGCTTCGCTTACTTGGTGGCCCGGGGCGGAATCGAACCACCGACACAAGGATTTTCAATCCTCTGCTCTACCGACTGAGCTACCAGGCCAAGGGGCGCGAGTATAGCAAAACATTCAACCTCCGCCTAGTAACGGGGCTTTTCAAGACCGAGGCGAGAGCCTGGAGAGGCCGCAGAGAACCGCTCGTGGCGCGCCAGATATAATCCAGAGATGTCCATTCAATCTGACATCTGCATCATCGGTGGCGGCGCCATCGGCAAAGCCGCCGCACTCTCGCTGGCGCGCGCGGGCATGCAGGTCAGCTTGGTGAGCCCAGCCACTTCCGCGACCAAGCCAGCCTCGCGCGATCACTGGGATCAACGTGTTTTTGCGCTCAACCATGTCGCGCACGGCTTGCTCTCCTCCTTGAAGGTGTGGGAGGCGATGGATGCAACACGTGTCGCGCCGGTAGATGCTATGGCGGTGCATGGCGATGGTGCTTCGGCCGGACATATTGGCTTTGACGCCTACGCCGCGCGAACCGATGCATTGGCGTGGATTGTGGAAGACCAGAACCTCAATCAAGCGCTCGACAGTGCGCTCAAGTTTGCCAATGGTCTGCACATCATTCAGGGCACCGCGACGCAGCTGCATACCGATGAACACCACGCCGCAGTGACTCTGCAAGACGGCACCCACATTAATGCTTCTTTGATAGTTGGCGCTGATGGCGCACACTCTTGGGTGCGCTCGCAAGCAGATATCGGCATCGACTATCGTGCCTATAACCAGCACGCCATCGTCGCGAACTTCAGCTGCGAAAACCCACACCACGGTGTCGCTAGTCAGTGGTTTTTAGGTGAGCAAGGTATCGTCGCGCTGCTGCCGCTGCCAGGGTCACGCGTTTCATTGGTATGGTCCGCACCGGACAAGCTCGCAGAAACTATCCTGCAAGAGCCCCCTGAACAACTCTGCCAACGTTTGGCCCAGCTGCCCGGGCAAACACTAGGCGCATTCACCCCGCTGCCACCCACTAAGCCGCAATCATTTGCTTTACGCTTTATTCGCGCGGGCGCCATGGTGGCGAATCGTGTGGCACTGATTGGTGATGCCGCACATGTCGTGCATCCGCTTGCTGGCCAAGGCATGAACCTCGGCTTTGGTGATATCGATGCCCTGCTGGCTGCGGTCGTACAACGTGATCAAGCAACAGATTGCGGCGATGCACGCACACTGGCACGCTATGCCCGTCATCGCAAAGAAGAAGTCTTGCTCATGCAACTCACGACCGACGGATTGCAGCGGCTGTTTGATACTGATCTAGCGCCGTTGAAGGTGTTGCGTAACCTCGGTATGACGGCGCTCGATAAGCTGCCGTTTTTTAAACGTCGAATGATGACGCATGCCGTAGGCCACTCTGTTTCGAGCACAACTTCCCGCTCCTTTTCTTCCAACTAGTTTCTGTTCAAGGCGAGTAATGATCAAGACAATTAAATTCCCCTGGCTCGCTTTACTGCTTTGCGTGCTCTCTGCATCGGCGGTCGCACAAACGACCGAGGCCAAGTTGAAAAAGCTGCTGCAAGGTCGGCTTGGTAACGAACAGCCTGTGGAATCCGTCACCAAAACCCCCTATGGCGGCCTGTATGAAGTGAAAGTCGGTAATGAACTGGTATACACCGATGCCGAAGGCAAGTTTGTCATCATCGGGCACGTGTTCGATACTGAAACTTCGAAAGACCTCACTCAGGCCAAGCTTGATGAGCTGAACAAGATCAAGTTCTCGGATTTGCCACTCGATCTGGCAGCAAAGTCCGTTAAAGGTAGCGGCAAGCGAGTAATCGCTGTATTCGAAGACCCGAACTGCGGCTATTGCAAACGCTTTCGCAAGTCGCTGGTAGAGGTTAAGGATCTGACTGTTTATACCTTCATGTACCCCGTACTCGGTGATGACTCGCTGAAGAAGGTGAAAAACCTTTGGTGCACAGCCGATCGCGCCAAAGCCTGGGATGACTGGATGCTTGAGGGCAAGGCCGCGCCATCGGCAGCGGAATCATGCAGCACTGCAGCAATTGATAAAGTTATCGAACTGGGCAAAAAATATCGCGTTACTGGAACGCCCACGATTATTTTTGCCGACGGCTCACGTATCCCCGGCGCTATCGACACCAAAACCCTTGAAAACAAGCTGGCTCAGGTCAAGGCGCCTTAATTCGTCAAGCTTGATCACTTGAAAATCATTCATCGACGCAGACGATGCTCTGCGCCGAAACCTCCGCAGTCTTCCGCTACCATCGGCATCATCGCCAACTGCAACAAGGCTGTTGGCAATATGCGTGTCTGACCATGTCACCGCATTGCCCAGGTAGCGCATTTGCTGCGGGCGATCGTTGGGAATTAGTAGGGAAACGCTAGTTGATTCGTCATGCCGGCGCAGGCCGGCATCCAGTGTGTTGAACATGCTGGACTCCGGCCTACGCCGGAGCGATGAAATTTGAATGACTCAGCGCTTCCAGAACGCCAAGTTTTGTATCGCAGTTTTGTTATTGAAAAAATCAAAGCTAATCCAAGGAGACCAATACTATGTTCCGCGCCATTCTGCTTAACAAGAACGACGACGGTTCCACCCGCGCCGAGTTGACTCAGATCGACGATGCGCAACTGCCCGCTGAAGGCGACGTCACCGTCGCGGTTGAATACTCCACCATTAACTACAAAGATGGGCTGGCGATCACTGGTAAATCACCGGTGGTGCGCAAGTGGCCGATGGTGCCGGGCATCGATGGCGCTGGTACCGTGATCGCCTCATCAAACGCGAATTGGAAGACGGGTGATCATTTTCTGTTGAATGGTTGGGGCGTCGGTGAGGGGCATATGGGTTGTCTCGCCGAGCGCGCAAAACTCAAAGGCGACTGGCTGATCCCACTGCCAAATGGCATGACATCGCGTACCGCTATGGCGATTGGTACTGCTGGTTACACCGCCATGTTGTGCGCGATGGCGCTGGCCGAAAATGGCGTCAAGCCAGAGCATGGCGAGGTACTCGTGACCGGCGCGTCGGGTGGCGTAGGCAGTGTGGCGGTAGCGATTCTTGCTGCGCGTGGCTATCGCGTGGTGGCCTCTACGGGCAAGACTGCCGAGGCGGATTATCTGAAGTCGCTGGGCGCGACGGATGTCATTGATCGGGCCGAATTGTCTGCCCCCGGCAAGCCCCTTCAAAAAGAGCGCTGGGCCGGTGTCGTGGATTCGGTCGGCTCGCATACTTTGGCCAACGCGGTGGCGCAGGTGCGTTACGGCGGTACGGTGGCTGCATGCGGCTTGGCACAGGGGATGGATTTCCCCGCAAGTGTCGCGCCGTTTATTTTGCGCGGCGTGAAGCTGATTGGTGTGGATAGTGTGATGGCACCGATTGATCGTCGTATTGCAGCGTGGTCGAATTTGGCCTCCGAGATCAAGCCCGAGACCCTGGACAAGATGACGCAGCAAATCTCGCTGGCAGAGGCTTTGGCCTGGGCCCCGAAAATACTCGCAGGCGAAGTGCGCGGGCGTTTGGTTGTCGACGTTAAATCCTGATGCCATGCCTCGACGCCGCGAAGCCATCCATTACAGTATCCAGCCGCATGATCTAGCACTACACCTATTCGAGGTTAGGCTGACAGTGACGCACCCTGACCCTGAGGGTCAGGTGCTGTCACTACCGGCATGGATTCCGGGTAGCTACATGATTCGCGAATTCGCGCGCAATATCGTGCAAATTCGCGCTGAAGCGGATGGACGCAAACTCCGGCTAACCAAGCTCGACAAGCACACCTGGCGCGCAGCGCGTTGCAAGGGTGAGCTGCAGGTGGTGTATCAAGTCTACGCCTGGGATTTGTCCGTGCGCGCGGCGCATCTCGATCAAACCCATGGCTTCTTCAACGGCACTAGTGTTTTCTTGCAGGTACACGGCAAGGAGCAACTGCCCCATGTTGTGGATATACAGCCGCCGGAAGGTGACGCCTACGCAAGCTGGCGTGTCGCGACCTCATTACCCGAGCTGAAAGCGCGACGTCATCGCTTTGGGTCCTACATCGCACAAGACTACGACGAACTGATCGACCATCCCGTTGAGATGGGTGAGTTCAGCTTGATTACATTCGAAGCACATGGCGTGCCGCATGAGATGGCGATTACCGGTCGCGTGCCGAATCTCGATACCGAACGCTTGGCACATGATCTGCAGCGTATTTGTGAGCATCAGATCGCGCTATTCGAGCCGCGCACCAAACGCGCACCCATGTCGCGTTATGTGTTCCTCACGCTGGTGGTGGGAGAGGGTTATGGCGGCTTGGAGCATCGCGCCTCTACTGCACTGATATGCGCGCGTTCTGATTTACCGGTGCAAGGGCAAGCTACGATGAGCGATGGCTATCGTAGTTTTCTTGGCTTGTGCAGTCATGAGTATTTCCATACTTGGAATGTAAAGCGTATCAAGCCTGCGGTGTTCGCGCCCTACAACCTCACGCAAGAGAATTACACACCGCTGCTGTGGTTATTCGAAGGCTTTACCAGCTACTACGACGATCTAACTTTAGTGCGTACCGGGCTGATTGATCGCAGCGCCTATCTCGGCTTACTCGCTAAAACTATCAATGCGGTAAGCAAAAGCACTGGCCGCCTGAAGCAGAGCGTCGCCGAATCCAGCTTTGATGCCTGGACCAAGTACTACCGACAAGATGAAAACGCGCCCAACGCTATCGTCAGCTACTACCAAAAAGGCTCGATGGTCGCGCTGTGGTTTGATCTACTGATTCGTTCACGCACACGCGGCAAGCGTTCATTGGATGATGTCATGCGTGCGCTCTGGCGGCGCTATGGTCGTGACTTCTACCAACCGGGGCACGGCAATGGGGTCAGCGATACTGAGGTCGAGGCGCTGTTTGATGAAGTCACCGGACTCTCGCTAAAGAGCGTGTTTGAGCATGCCGTTCGTGGCACCAAAGACCTACCATTGGCCGAAGCATTCGCAGCCTTCGCCATTCAATTACAAGACCGGCCGAGCAAGGGCCTGCCATCACTGGGTGTGCGGTCCCGCAAGGACAGCGGCGACTGCAAGTTGGCGTCGGTCTATGAAGGCGGTGCTGCGCATCACGCTGGCTTATCCGCTGGTGACACGCTGGTGGCGTTGGATGATCTGAGAATTACCGCATCGAATCTGGATACTTTACTAGCGCGATATAACATCGGCGATGTCGTTGTTATGCATGCATTCCGTCGCGATGAACTAATGACGTTTGAGGTATGCCTGCAGCCTGATGCTGCACCACAAGTCACGTTGTCGATGCGTGATAAGCCAGCTAATGCCATCAAGCTACGCGATGCGTGGCTCAAAGCGCGTTAAGGTCGATCAATCTCGCGCGTGAGACCGCTCGCACGGAGGCGGAGCCAGTCAAATAACGCATCATGGTTCAACCTGCAGCCGTAAGGCGACACACCAAATAAGAAAGCGAGACAGCCCATGCCGCACGTCAGAAAAATGAATGGCAACTCATTGACGGGTAGTTTGTTAAAGCCGCTCCTGCTAATACTGTCGCTCATGATGGCCTTGATTTCTACCGTTGCCATCAGCGCGGATCTGCCATCGGCTACACCACAGTCGCACGGCTTATCTAAAGAGCGTTTATCTCGTATTCGTAGCGTGATTGAGACCGAGATCAACGCTAATCGTATGCCGGGCGCGGTGGTACTCATCGCGCGCAAAGGCGCCATTGTTCATGCCGACTCGATTGGTTGGCAGGATAAAGCCGCCAGCACGCCCATGAAGCGTGACACCATCTTCCGTGCCTACTCCATGACCAAGCCGCTGGTATCGGTGGTGACCATGATGCTGGTCGAAGAAGGCAAGTTGCAGCTGAATGATCCGGTGTCTAAATTTTTTCCGACGCTCGCTAATCTGCAAGTATTGAGCAACCCAGCTGATCCTAATAGTGCTCGCGAGCCTGCCAAACGTGCGATCACGGTTCATGATTTGCTGCGTCATACCTCGGGTCTGACCTATGGTGAGTTCACCCGCTTCGCGAGCGTTAAAGCAGCGTATGAAGAAGCGGGTTTGTTCTCTGCGCAGACACCTATGCGCGCGCTGATGCTAACCCCAGAACAGCAAATCGAGGCTTTCGCCAAAGCGCCGCTGGTATGGCAACCGGGCACCACCTTCGACTATGGCCTGTCGACAGATCTGCTTGGGCGGGTTTTAGAGAAAGTTTCCGGGCAGTCGCTCAGCGCGCTGCTCGATGAAAAACTCGTCAAGCCGCTCGGCATGAAAGATACCCACTTCGTAGTGCCCGGCCCCAAGGTAGCGCGTATCGCCGAGCCCTTAAAAATCGATCCACTCACCGGCGGCCCAAGCATGCCGGTACTCGATGTCACTAGGCCCACCGGCAATGAATCCGGTGGCGCCGGTATGTCGACCACTGCCGACGATTATTTGCGCTTTTGTCAGATGATGCTCAATGGCGGCGTATTGGATGGTCGGCGCTACTTATCCCGCACGACTGTGGCACTGATGAGCGCTGATCATCTTGGCCCCAAGGTCGCAACGCCGGTACAACCCGGCGAAGTCCTGATGGGGATACAGGGCTATACCTTTGGTCTGGGCTTCATGGTCCGCCAACAAGCGGGGATCGCTGCGGTACCGGGCTCAGAGGGAGATTACGCTTGGGGCGGTGCAGCAGGGACGTTCTTTTGGATCGACCCAAAGGAGCAACTGGTCGCCGTCATGTTGGCGCAGACCCCGGGGCCGATTCGGCAGACGTATCGCCGAATGATTAAGACTTTGGTTTATCAAGCGCTCGATTAAAGGAACATTGATTAGTTCGTCACACCGGCGTGGGCCAGCGTTAGGAAAATACCGATTAATTCCTCATGCCGGCGCAGGCCGGCATCCAGTATCTTGAATTTGCTGGATCCCGGCCTGCGCCGGGATGACGTTGTAAAGTGACGCAAGTCTAAAAATCATCCCAACAAAAACGCCAGTAGCGAATCAAACTTCGCCGCATCAAAGCTGCCGTTATCCATCCGCATCAGTGCCGGGTGTGAAGGCGGCTCGACGCGTCGCTTCATGTAAGTATCCCAATTCGCAAGCTTCCAGTGATCGCGCTTGTCATTACGCGCTTCGATTCGTCGCTTGGCTTCTTCGCTGGAGAGATCGATCCACGCAACCCGGCACTCCGTGTTGACTGGCATGCCCAGTTCAGTCGGCTGAAAAAACTTGCCCGCCAAAATTTCACGCGTGAATGGGCCAACTAAAATCACGTGGTTGCCGATCTCAAGATTCTCGCGCGTGATATCAAGCAAGCCAGAGTACTCCTGATCGCGCAAATGCTGCAGATAGGTTGGGCTATCGCGATCCGCGGGGTCGCCCGTCAGCAGGCCCATGATGTGTGAGCTGAACGCGCCGTAGGCGGTGTCCTTGTCCAGGAAGAAAAAATCATGGCCGAATTTCTTCGACAGCAGCGGCACCGCGCGTTTTGCGAGCGTGGTCTTGCCTGTACCCGCGTGGCCTGCAAACAAGATGAGTCTGGGGTTGGGCATATCGAATGTTTTCAAATATTTATCAAAGTTGTCGGATTTGTTTTTCAAATGAGAAAAAAATTGTATGATGCGCCAAGCTGTTTTCTTCTGAAACTCGTCGAAAGAGAACAATATGGCAGAGATTCATGCGGCTGGGTCACTCTTGGTAGGCGAAGGTGTCTTTATGAAGGGCACCATGCGCGTACCTGGCGTTGCCAGCGTGGATGGCAAATTGGAAGGTGAGCTTAGCGCCGACTCGGTCTTCATTCAGCAAAATGGCTCGATGAATGGCCAAACTACCGCGAATCATGTGCGGGTCGCTGGCACCCTGACAGACACCACGGTCGCCAACCGTACGCTGGTAGTGGAGTCGACCGGCCTGGTGGCTGGTTCCATCACGTACCAAGAGCTGGAGATAAAAAAGGGGGGCTCGCTGCAGGGGGGCATCTACAAGGTGGGACGCGAGGCACCTGCGATGCCAGCGCGTGCGCCAGAACCTCAACGCGCCATAGCACCGGAAGCTGCCGCAGAACCGGCAACGGCCGAAGCGAGTGCAACCCCTTCCGAAGATATCTCGGTCGATGCATCGCCAGCGGCGGCGCCTGCATCAGCCGACGACCAAGCCAAAACCTGACGGCGGAAAAAAACGGATGGGATGTCGCCCGCTACTGCGGGCACATCACCTCCGACATGATCTTGCGCCGCGCTTCGGGGTCGGACTCTTTTTGCAGCTTTTCCATTAATGCCGCGAGGCGCTCTCCCTCAGCTTTCATCTTCGGATCTTCTGACATCTGCAGTTGCGGATTCGGGGCTGTCACCGGCTGAGCGATACTAGGCTCAATATTCTCTGCATGTGCAGCGCTGCAAATGGCAACGCCAACCATGACATGGACGAAGATTTTCATCATCTTGACCCCCTATCTGAGGTTTTCCGGATAAGCATTGCGTCGCATAACGTCAAGCAACGTACTGCTACTACCGCACTCATCGCATAATCATCCCGCAAGCCTGATCAAGCAATTTTTCCGCGACCGAGCCAGCGGCCACTGGTACCCACTGTGGATACTGAACCGCGCTGGACTGGAGTGGCGCTCCCGCTCCATCTTTGTCTGCGTACGACATTAACCACATCACGCGTGACTGACGGAAGCGGCAATCGAACTCCTGCTGAGACCGAATCATCATCGCGCCGGCTTGATCTGCTTGCTCGTTGATCTGTACCTGCCAAATATAAACAATGTAACCCTTGCGGTTCATATTGGCCGCGTCGAGGAAATGTTTGCGCCCGACGTCCTCGTCCGTAACAAATACAAGCGCAGCGGCGATTTTCGGCAACATGACAAGCAGAAGGCTACCGATTAATAAATTACACCAACCACACCTTCCCGGTTTCTTCACGAGAGCTCACTCACTTCAGAGGCAAAGCGAGCTGGAGCATCAAGGCGTTGAACCCCAGTAGATTGACCTGCACACCAAAACCATCTCCCAGATCCCAGCCGAGTGCCGGCACAATACCTGGCGAGAAGCCGTTGTAATTGAGCGGCACTTTATCTTCATAGCGGCCTTTATAGCCGTACAACAGACCACCGGTTATCTTCGCGTAAAGCTGAGGCTCACCGAACAAATTTCTGTACGATACGCCCCATGGGTAGTAGTACATCGATGGCTGGCCGAAAGAATTCGTAAACAAGGCGACACCGGCAACCGAACCACTGTTTCGCTCGCGCTCAACACCAACTAGCCAAACATGCTCATGCTCCGGACTGGGGCTGAAATGCCGGGTGTAGGGGGAAAAAGTGAGAAAATTTTTATCGCCGGTTTTTTTTTCGAGCGAAAAACCATCTGTCCAATCGCTTGCCCATGCGGCATTGCTGTTTAAAAAAAACAGGAGCGATAGTGAAGCGAGCGAGATGAACCTTAAGAAGAAAACCATTGTATTTGTCGGAAAAATAGCAGGGAAGGCCGCAGTTTTAAATCAAGAATTGAACGGCCACAGTATCATTTATACCCGGGTCATTCAACTAAAATGCCAAGCTGATACTAATTGCATTGCCGCGAATTAGTCTTACGCTCAGATCACTCAACACCAGACCCGAAGCCCCCGTGTTGCCATACACTCAACTACCTGATTACCAACGTAATTTTATACTGCTACTCGCCACCACCACCCTTATCAAGCTGTGGCTTGCGGCAGTATTTCCCTTCACGGGTGATGAGGCTTACTTCTACCAGTGGGGTGCGCATCCGGACTGGGGTGGCTTTTATGACCACCCGCCGATGGTCGGTTGGTGGCTGTGGGTCATGCAAAAAATATCGTCCCATCCGATCGTACTTCGGCTGCCCGCAGTGTTGTTATGGATCTGTATCTGTTTCGGCATGATGGATCTGGTCGCCCGAATTAATCCGGGCCAAGTAGAGCAACGCTGGCTGCTAGGAAGTTTATTTCTGACGCTGCCTTTTACATGGGCTCTCAACTTCATCACGACCGATACACCACTGATTTTTTTCTTGTTTTTTTCGGGGTATGCGTTTATCCGCGCAGAACTTTCCGGGAAATTACGCTGGGATATTGCGTGCGGGGTATTACTCGGCTTGGCACTGCTATCAAAATACTTTGCCGGATTGCTCGCAATTACCTATGCAGCCTATCTTTTGCCACGCCAGCGTGGACTTACCAGGGTCGTTTTGATCGCCGCCTGCGCACTGCCCTTCATGGCCTTGAATTTGGCTTGGAACTCAACGCATTGCTGGAACAATATTTTGTTCAACCTGATTAATCGGAATCAAGGGGCTCATTTTTCTGCCTCGCAGATCGGATCGTATCTGCTGATGCTGATTTTTCTGATAACGCCTTGGTCGTTGCTTGCACTGGTAAAAACAGATCAATGGCGCAAGCAATGGTATGTAAGCGCACTTTTCGTCATACCCTTGTTGTTACTTTTAGCTTTGTCACTGCGAAAACAGATCGGACTACATTGGATACTTGGCTTTCTGCCTTTCCTCTTTTTATACGCAGGTCTCCACCTTCAACTTGACAAACTAAGGCGCCATCGACGATGGAACCTGTTACTTGGTATTCCGCTGCTAATTGCGCTACTTGGTTTGAGCCATCTACCCACCGATAGCTTCGTGGCGTCAAACCGTCATACAGATATTGTCATGCATCGCGCAGGAAATTTACTCGCGACATCGGTCATGCAAGACTTGCCTGGCGATACGATTCTGATGACTCGATCGTACAGCCAATCCTCGTTACTAGGATTTCACGCAGGAGTTTATGTACCGGTGTTTGGCGCGGGGAGTTTTCATGCACGGCTTGATGACGGTATCACTGACTTCAGCAGCCTGAATGAAAAAAATATTCGCATTGTTAGCAGCAAACCCATCGAGCTATCGCAGCTGGTGGATTATTTTGACAGCGTCACCTTAAAAGAGCGTTCAATTGAAGGGGCTACGTTCTGGATCGCGGACGGCTCAGGTTTTCGCTTTGAGCCCTATCGAAGCAATATTCTGCAACAAATTGCAACGAGCTATTATGCAATCCCCGCCTGGTTACCCACATTGGATTGTAAGTTTTTAAGAAGCTATGGCTTTATTTGAATGAAAATTTTTTGTGCCCTATGTAGCTACTGAAGGCCGGCACAGCGATACCAATCCCGTGTGCAATCTCCGAGACCCAGTGATTGATGCCGATTAGCGGAAGTAGATAATACAGTCCCATACTTACTGCAAAAGTTTGCAGTATCCCGACACTATTCACCATCACAAAAAAAACCATACTTTTTCTGACCGGCTGACTACTTTGCGGGAAAACGAAAACTCGCATCAGAACGAACGCCACGACCATACCCGTCAGATAGCCGAGTATCACCGCTGCAGAAAAATCGGTCCATTGGTTATAAACCACACGCGCAAAAAAATTCACTGCGGCAGCTAAACCACCAATACAAAGAAAGACCAGGAATTCTCGCTTCAGGAAGTGGCGGATCATTCAAATATTCAGCTTATGAAATATCCAGCGTGGCAAGTGCTGAACGATCAGCATGATTAGTTGCCATTTCGCGGGCACGTACGCTACCGGCTTACCGGCTTCTATCGCCTTCACGATCGCGCGCGCGACCTGATCAACTGCAGCCATCCCGCTGGAAGGTAAATGCGCTGTCATGGGCGTAGCGGTCGGCCCTGGCTTGATCAATACAATTTTTATCCCGCTATAAGCAAAGCGATGCTGCAGCCCCTGCGCATAGCGCTCGACCATACCCTTGCCTGCACCGTAAACATAATTCGCTTTGCGGCCGCGATCACCCGCCACTGAACCGATCAAGGCAAGCGTTCCTCGCCCCTGCTGTGCGAGTTGCTTGGCAAAGGCTTCGGCGAACAAGGCGGGCGACACACCATTAATCTGCAAAGCCGCCTCGGCGACATGAATATCCTGCTCACAAGATTGCTGCACCGGTAAATCACCGTGCGCAATCAACACAATATCGATTGGGGATTGCCCAGCTTGCTGCGCCAGCGAAGAAATTGCGTCTGCATCAAGAAAATCAATCTGGACGGTTTCTATCGCTGACTGCGGGCTGCGAACCCGCAGATCATCGGCCACGCGTTGAACGCGCGACAGATCACGCCCCACGAGCAGGAAGTCAGCAGCTTCGCTTACCCACAACCGCGCACAATGTTCTGCAATCGCTGAACTGGCCCCGATAATGACGATTCGCTTTTTACTCAATTTAATTCCCTAACAGTCGGCGCGACATCGCCGAGCTAATACCCGCATCTCGCAATGGCAGAAATTCATTCAAACGTGGATAACCCGCCTCGAACAAAGCGCGTGACATACGAGCATCTTTGGCAGGATACAGCCGACCGCCTGCCTCCATCACGATCGCATCAAGCCTCTCGAATACAGCCAACGTAGGCGCACCGACGTTCGGGAAGTCCAGTGCCAAGGTGACACCGGGTCGGGCAAAGCTCAACATGCCGACCGCATCACGCTGACCAAAAGTTTTAAGTACCGCGAGAAAAGAACCCATGCCAGCGCTCGAGATTGTTTTCAACATGGTTTGTACACCTGCAGCACCCACCTCGTGCGGCAAGACACATTGGTATTGGTAAAAACCACGCGGTCCGTACAGACGATTCCAGTCTTGTATCCGATCTAAGGGATGAAAAAACTGCTCGTAGTGCTGAAGATGCCGAGTTTGTGTTTTTTTCAGGCGATAGTACATCGCGTTGAAAGGTCGCAGCGAGAGCCGGTTCACAAGTGAAATTGGCGGTACGAAGGGGAAGCGAATGTCGGCGCGCGGTAGTGGTTCGGGCTGATTCGCCATAACTGGATTCGCCCGCATGAAAATGCCACGCCCTGATGGGTGCAGACAATCGATCCAGGACACCGTGTGTTCCCAGTCAGCCTCCGAAGCGTCGGCCAGCGTAAAGAATTCTTGGAGGTCTTCAAAGGGATGCGTTTCTACCTCCAGCCATGGGCCAGGCACACGCCGCAGCTGCAGCTCGGCCTCGACGATCACACCCGTTAAACCAAGCCCACCGACTGTCGCTGCAAACATCGTATCGCCGGGTCGGCAGGTGATGACTTCTCCGCTAGTACGCGCCAGCGTTAGCTGCGTGACATGGTCACCGAAGCAGCCATAGCGGTGATGATTTTTACCATGTATATCGTTAGCGATTGCGCCACCGACGGTGACATATTGCGTACCTGGTACCACCGGCAGCATCCATCCTCGCGTCACACCAAAGCGCTGAATTTCGCGCAGCAAGGTCCCCGACTCACAGCGCAAACGACCCGTCTGTTCATCAAATGCGATGAAACGATCGAGTGATCGCAGATCCCATAAAGTGCCGCCGGGATTAAGACAAACATCACCATAGCTACGACCCATGCCAAATGCGAGGCCTTGACCTTGACCGGTGATTTCAGTCTTGATGCGGGTTCTGTCGGCGAGCGGCTGCATGTGGTGGTCGGCGGTGCCGAGTCGCCCCCAGGCGCTAATGGCTACCATGCCCATCCCCGTGAGCCCGCCAGTAAAACACCGAAGAAGATCACGCCAGCAATTAGGCCAACCCGATCACGCAAAGCGAACACCAAAGGGTCGTCATGCATCTCACCGCGATGGGCTTTCATCCAGATGCGGCTGATCCAGTACAGCAGCACTGGCACTGCCGCCCAAATCAATTCCGGCGAGCGATACAAACGTATGACAGCTTCACTATTCAAATAGAGCGCTAACACCAGTACAGAAGCATAGCCAGACATCAGACCCAGTATTTGTACTAGGGATGCATCCGAGGTCAGGTAGCCACGCCCATGCGCCCGTTCGCTGCCCGACTTGGACTGTAAGTCCAGTTCAGCGTAACGCTTGACGAAGGCCAACGAGAGAAAGAAGAACGCGGAGAAGGCCAATAACCAAAATGAAAGTGGAATACTGACCGCTGCAGCCCCTGCAATCACCCGCAGCGTGTAGAGCATGGCGAGCGCGAGGCAATCAATAATCACCAATCGCTTCAGTACCAGCGAGTAGGCGCACGTCAGTGCAAAGTAAAACACGAGCCAGCTACTGAATGCCCAGCCAACCGGTACTGCACACAGCAAAGCACACACCAGTAAAAGTGGTACCAGCATGACGCCCAGTGCGACCGGTATCTGTCCCGCAGCAAACGGACGAAAGCGCTTGCGTGGGTGCTGTCGGTCACTATCAAGATCCAACAGATCATTCGCTACATACACGGCTGAAGCACACAAACTGAAGGCAACGAAGGCGAGCAACAAGCGCGGCAAGGTCTCGCCATCCGGAATCATGTGCGCTGCCATCGGCGCCATAAACAGCAAAAAATTTTTGGCCCATTGATGCGGGCGTAGCGCTCTTAGCAAAGCTTCACCGACTCGGTGGTCGGTATCGAATATCTTGTCGACCTCGGCGACGGTTTTCGCCTTTCTGGTGACCTCGGCTGAAGCATTGACCACGACGGCTTTACGTGCACGCTGCCACACATGTATATCTACCGAGGCGTTGCCGACATAGTCAAAGCCGCCAGCACCAAATAGCCGCTCAAGCGCATCGGCTTTTTTCACACCCCCAAGATTGGTATTGCCATCACTTGCAATGACTTCATCGAAGATACCCAAGTGCTCGGAGATGGCCGTCGCAATACTGTGGTCTGCAGCGGTACAAAGTACTAGCTTGCGACCCTGTGCACGTTGCTCGGTCAACCACGTGATCAGTGGCTGGTGATAGGGCAGCGTACTGGGATCAAATCGAGATAGCGCTGCGAGCCGTTGCTTGAGCACCGCCTTACCCTGCAAAAGCCAGAACGGCAGCTGCAACAACGCCAACGGATGCTCACGAAGCGCACGCAATGCGGCTTCATGCAGGGTGTCCGAGCGGACCAGCGTACCGTCGAGATCGA
>CAZLJL010000015.1:0-15447 GCA_964559785.1 uncultured Bifidobacterium sp. | reverse complement strand
TGTGGCGTTTTGCCAAGCCCTACAAAATGCAGCTGCTGCTGGGTTTCTTCCTCACACTGGCCTCGACTGCCGCACTCATGGTGCCGCCGTATCTGTCGATGCCGCTGATGGATGAGATTCTCATCCCGCAGCAAACCGGGGCGCAGATCGATACCCAGGATGTGGTTTTATACCTCTCGGGTTTGTTGGTGGCAGCACTGTTGGCATGGGGGCTCGGTTGGTGGCGAACCTATTTGCTTGCCTTGGTGTCGGAGCGTATCGGTGCGCACCTGCGCACCGCCACCTTCAATCACCTGATGACGTTGTCGCTGGATTATTTCGGTGCCAAACGTACTGGCGATCTGATCGCGCGGATTGGCAATGAATCCGACCGAATTTGTATCTTCTTGTCGCTACACGCGCTCGACTTCGCGACCGATGTGCTGCTATTAGCGATGACCACCGTGGTGCTGTTCACGATCAATCCTTGGTTGACCGTGGTCACGCTGTTACCACTGCCATTGATCATGTGGCTGATTCATTCTGTGCGTGATCGCTTGCGGACTGGCTTTGAAAAAATCGATCGTATCTGGGGCGATGTGACCAATGTATTGGCCGATACCATCCCCGGCATTCGGGTGGTGAAAGCCTTTGCACAAGAAGGTCGTGAGTCGCAACGCTTCCGCGAAGCGAACATGCATAACCTGGCAGTCAATGACAAGCTGAACCGCACCTGGAGCTTGTTTGCGCCGACGGTCACCATGCTGACCGAAGTCGGGTTACTGATCGTGTGGGGCTTTGGTATTTGGCTAGTGATTCATCACGGCGTAACTGTCGGCGTACTGGTGGCCTTCATTGCGTATATCGGTCGTTTCTACGGCCGTCTCGACACCATGAGCCGCATTGTGTCGCACACCCAAAAAGCAGCGGCCGGTGCCAAGCGAATTTTCGATATTCTCGACCATAGTTCCAGCGTGCCAGAGCCCACCAATCCTGTGCCAGTAGCCTCGGCACCCGGCACGATTACGCTGCGAGATGTCGGTTTCCGCTATGGTAGTCGTCGAATTTTAAAGGGCATTAACCTTGAGATTCGCCAGGGCGAAATGATTGGGCTGGTGGGACACAGCGGATCGGGTAAGAGCACGCTGGTCAACCTGATCTGCCGTTTTTATGATGTCACCGATGGCGCGATTACGGTGGATGGTGTTGATCTACGACGTTTCTCAGTCGCTGATTATCGTCGTCACATCGGTTTGGTGCTGCAAGAACCCTTCCTGTTTCATGGCACGATTGCCGAAAATATTGCCTACGGCAAGCCGGATGCAACGCGCGCCGAGATCATTGGCGCAGCGCGTGCGGCGCATGCGCATGAGTTCATTTTGCGCCTGCGCCATGGCTATGATTCGATTGTGGGTGAACGCGGGCAGGGGCTTTCCGGTGGCGAGCGTCAGCGTATTTCAATTGCGCGCGCGCTATTAATTAATCCGCATATTCTGATGCTGGATGAAGCCACTTCCTCGGTTGATACCGCCACGGAAAAAGAGATTCAAAAAGCGCTCGATAATCTGGTTCAGGGTAGAACCACGATTGCGATTGCGCACCGCTTGTCGACACTGCGTCGAGCCGATCGATTGATTGTGCTTGAGCGGGGTGAGGTGGTCGAGATTGGCTCACATGATGAATTAATGGCCAAGCAGGGCGCTTACTGGCGCTTGTACGAAGCGCAGGCCCGTAATGTTGATACCGAAGATGAAACACCGGATCCGCTTCGAATTCCTCTGGCGAAAGCGGGGAACGCATGATCGAAGAATCCAGTGGCAAAGCCTGGATGCCGGTGGCGCACCGCCTGCGCCGCGATAGCTATGGCCGACTCAACTTCACCGATGAAGCGGGCGAGGTACATGTTGGTGTCGTACCGGCGCAGGCATTTCCCATCGACGCACCGGGTGAACAAGTTTCTCTACTCAGCGCTGACGGTCATGAGCTCGTGTTCATCAATCAGCTCAGCCTACTAGATGCTGAAACACGCGCCATGATCGAGCAAGAAATTGCACAGCGAGAGTTCTTGCCTTTGATTGGGCGGCTGATATCCGTCAGTACCTTCGCAACGCCCAGCACCTGGACTGTAAAAACCGATCGTGGCCTGAACAGCTTCGTGCTGAAGGGTGAAGAAGATATTCGTCGTCTACGCGATGGCGGGTTGATCATTACCGATAGCCATGGTGTCACCTACCGAGTGCACGACATCCGTGCACTCGATCGCGGATCAAGAAAGTTGCTCGATCGTTTTCTGTGACGCGCTTCAGCGTCTGAACCTTGATCCGATCAGGCCTCTTCGCTGCTGCGCTTGCCTACCCACGCCAACCAGATCGAACCGAACACCCCGGCTAATAGCGAGCCGACGAACACCGCGAGTTTGGAGGCGTCAATCATCTCGGGTTGCGTGCTGAACGCGAGATTGGTGATGAAAATCGACATGGTGAATCCGATGCCGCCCAACATGCCGGCGCCAAGCACGTGACGCCAGTTCAGATCCTCGGGCAAACTGCACCAGCCCAGCCACAAGGCGAGTAATGCGCACAGCAGTATGCCGACAGGTTTGCCGATGATAAGCCCGCCGACAATGCCTAGACTGTTAGGGTCTAGCATGGAGCCGAGTAGCGAACCATCCAGCACGACACCGGTGTTTGCCAACGCAAATAAAGGCAGTATCAGCAGGGTGACCGGTTTGTGAAGCGCGTTTTCCAGTCGATGGGAGGGTGACGCTTGTCCCTCGCCGCGCGACCAAAACGGAATCGCGAATGCCAGCATCACCCCTGCGATGGTCGCGTGCACACCGGATTTCAGCATGAGTACCCACATCACAAAGCCACCCAGCAAATACACGGGCAGTGATTGCACCCTTCCGTAGCGATTCAACAGCAAAAGCGTCAACCACAACGCAAGGCCGCCAGCTAGATAGGCCATCGACAGATCACCGCTGTAGAAAAGTGCGATCAAGATAATCGCGCCCAGATCATCGATCACTGCAAATGCCACCACAAATACTTTGAGCGCTGGCGGCACTCGGGTGCCGAGCAAGGCCAGGGCGCCGAGTGCAAAAGCAATATCTGTTGCCATCGGAATACCGATGCCAGCTTGCGTTGGCAGGCCAGTATTAAAGGCGTAATGAATGAGTGCAGGTGCCGCCATGCCGCCAATAGCAGCAACCACCGGTAGAAGCGCATTACGGAAATTGGATAACTCACCGACATACAACTCTCGCTCGAGTTCGAGTCCAATCAGCAGGAAAAAAACCGCCATTAGCCCGTCGTTGATCCAGTGACCCAGGCTGAGGCCACCGATATCGGTATTCCAGATCGCCAGCCAACTGGGTCCAAGCGTCGAGTTCGCCAGCGCCAGACTGAGCACGGTGCAGGCGATCAGTATCAGGCTACTGGTTTTCTCCGAATCGAAGAAGCGTTTGAATGTTTCGGTGAGTACGTACATGGAGCGCTGGCTACTTAATGGTTCACTGAACCTTCGGCAATCGCATTCTCCGGATTCATGAAAATCGGACGACCATCGGGTGTGTTAAGGGGAATAAGGACTTCCTTGCCATTGTCGTCTTTCAGCAGCGCGCACAGGGTATGGGATGCCCGCAGCTCGCCATTCAGTTCAACTTCTAGGTCAGCAATCACTAGTTCGACATGGGTGAGGATCTGTTTCACTTTCATGGATCTATCCTTTCAACTGATTAGCCAAAGAATAAGCAGAGATACCTATCTGTTTAGAACGGCGAATATCGCCGCCAATCAAGTCAGACAAGCGCTAAAAGTCCGCATTCTAACGGCAGCCTATAATTCGCGCGTGAGTTCCACCTTGTCCTTTTTTCGATGGCCGTTACCGGCCCTGCTGGCATGGGCCGGAAGCTGGGTGCTTTACGGCGTTTTGCTGCGACTGGATGTCGCCGCGTGGCTGTCCCTGTCGATCGCCACGCTCGCTGGTGCCATGCTGTCGGTATTTGCAGCGACGTTCTGGCGTCGCCTTGCCATCGCGGCGGGGTTCCCACTGTCTTTACTGATCTCCGGCAGCGTTGCGTTGCCGGCATGGGCGTGGCTATTGCCGTTGCTGCTGGTGGCGATTGTTTACCCCATGAACGCATGGCGCGATGCACCGTTGTTTCCCACGCCTTCATCCGCGCTGATCGGCTTGGCCGAGCGTGCGCCGTTGGCCCATGGCGCACGTATTCTTGATGCCGGTTGTGGCCTGGGGGATGGTTTGATCGCTTTGCGCGCCGCTTACCCAGCAGCTACCTTGTTTGGTGTGGAATGGAGTTGGCCACTGCGTGGTCTCACCGCGCTACGCTGTCCCTGGGCACGCATCTCGCAGGGGGATATGTGGAAAACCGATTGGTCACAGTACGATATGGTGTACCTGTTTCAAAGGCCCGAGACCATGCCGCGCGCGATAGAAAAGGCCAGGGCAGAATTACGGCCCGGTTGTTGGTTAGTCAGTCTTGAGTTTTTAGCAGAAGAATTGAAGCCCACTGCGCAGTTGAATAATGTCGAAGGTAAGCCTGTGTGGCTCTATCGCGCACCCTTTAAATAGATGCCTCTACAAAACACCATCGGCGCCGTTGATAGCACCGTGCACCATTAAACATAACCGCCGGCGTAGGTAATAACCTCGCCACCGGTGTTGATCTTAAAGCGCGAGATACCTGGAAGATCGTGTGTGTTCACGCCACCGAGATCGAGTTTCACAATGCCGCGCTGCTTGAGTCGCTCGATAGCTCCCCAGAGAATCAGATTGTGCGCATTCAGTGCGCGGCCTTGCGGATTAGTCCAACCCAGTTGGTAAGTGGCGCTACTGCCATGAATCAGAAACAACATCGCTGCAACAGGACGCGATTGCCAGCTTGCTTGCAGAATGAGTACAGACTCGGCACCACCCTCTTCAAGGTAATGAGAAATAAAGCCCAATGGCAATGCGTAGAAGCGTTTGCGCTCGCGTTGGCGGTCTTCCTCTGCGAGAACGCGCGGGAGTTCAGGTGCGTCATGTGCTAACTCGACCAGTTTCAAGCCGGACCGCTCGGCGGCAGATAATCGATTGCGCCAGTACGAGTGGAGACCGGCACGCAGGGCGGTCAATGATTGCGATAGATCGAGTATCACGGTGGAGTAACCCGTCAGCACGCGCGTCAGCGACGCCATGCTGGGGTGCTTAGGGTCCCTGAGATCCGGTGAAAACAAAATAATGCGCGGCTTGGACATCGGTAGCGATTGCCTCAAGGCGCGATGAATACGCGCCTTGTCGGTATCAGATACCTCGCTGAGCCAGATCGGGCCGCGCGTGCAGAGCGCCACGCCTAACAAGTAGGCATAACGTCTGCAAATAAACTGCGCCAAGGCGACGGTTTTGCCGTCTAGGCGAACTTCAGCGCGATGGATCTGCATGCCCGGCAGGCGCATACTCGCGCCATACATCCAGTGCTGCTGCATAACAGCGCTATGGGCCGCGTGCGCAGCATCCCACTCCTCACGCGGTGTTTGATTCCAAATGACATTCATTGACTTCAGGTCTCAACATGGTCGTTCCGGCGCCGGCCGGGGCACAGTGTATGTCGCCAGGCACCAATGCGCTCACGCTTTATGACCTCGCTTGACTGCAAGCTTGCCACCGTGTGCCGAGCGCATGTGCGGTCGATATAATCCGCCACAACCCACCAAGCGATTTGATTAATGCGCAAACCCGCAAGACGCAGCGACCAAGTATCCCATCACGCGAATCGGATTCGTGGCCTAGACTTGGACAAGCCACGCCCAACAGCGGCCGCTTGGGCACTGATCATGCTGTATTTTGGGGTACCTGCCATGCTAATTGGCGCGTTGATCGATCTTGTTATTCAGTGGGCGAGCGGTGATTGTGTTGGGCTGTGGTGCTGGATGATCAATTAATCTATTTTCAAAAAGATAATTCGACGCTGCCGAATAATCACTTTGGCTGGCAAGGGTAGCGTTATTCAGGACTTTGTTTCACAATTGCCATGGTATTGTCCGCCACGAGCTTGAATTCTCCGATCTCGTGCCGACTAAAGAGACGATAGCGTGCGGCCTGGGTCATCAGGTTCTGAATCCGCTTGCACAAGGAGAGGCAGATGTTTTTTTTCGTGGGACTAGGTGTCGTGTTTGGCTGCGTATTTGGCGGCTATATCATGGCCGGCGGGAAGATGGCGCCGATTATCAAGGCGGCGCCGATCGAGGGCTTCATTATTGTGGGCTCGGGTATCGGTGCGCAGCTGATCGCGAACAGTATGCTGATCTTCAAAGGCGGCTTCGGCGGTATCGGGCGCTGTATTAAGGGGCCCAAATGGAAACCTCAGGATTATCTCGATCTGATTCTGATGGTCGGCAAACTGCTGAACGTGATGAAAAAAGAGGGCGCGGTTGCCCTTGAAGCGCACGTAGAAAATCCGGATTCATCCGCTATTTTTGGTGAATACCCCAAGCTCGCCGCAGACCATTCCATCGTTCACATGATTTGCGATACGCTGCGACTGGTCGTGATCGCGCAGGGTAACCTCGATGCTGACGCGGTAGATGATGTGATGAAGAACGCCATCAAGACCCACCACCACGATGAATTGAAGTTCCAGGGCATGCTTTCCAACGTGGCGGGTGCGCTCCCCGCGCTGGGTATTGTTGCCTGCGTGTTGGGTGTGGTGAAAACCATGGGTGCGATTGACCAGCCACCGCCGGTACTGGGTGCCCTGATTGGTTCCGCGCTAGTGGGTACCTTCCTTGGGGTGTTCGTGGCGTATGGCGTGTTTGACCCGCTCGCCGCGCGTCTGGGACAAATCATTGACGAAGACGGTCAGATCTACAAAGTCATCAATGAAATGATTGTGCAGACCTTGCGTGGTCACCCAGTGCCGTTGGTGATTGAGGCGGCGCGGAGCGTTATCTCGCACCAGAATCAGCCTGGGTTCGCCGAAGTCTTTGACGGGCTCCGCGGCAAGTAAAAAATGCCGCTGGCGTTGTTGGAGGTGTCTTGCCGTACTTAATGTACTGTCTGCGACACCTCCGTCTAGCCAGCGACATTTTTCAAATCCCGCAACGTTGTTAGAGGAATCTAGCTAGCAACAGTTATCAGCTCAGGGAACCAGGTTGATCTGAACGCAGAGCTGGTAGCCCACACCCCACACCGACTTCAGGGCGGGTTCAGCACCTTCGGATTGCGCATTGCGGATCTTCTTCCTCAAGCGCGCAACGATTTCTTCCAGCGCATGCTTGCTAATGGTCTCTTCCTCGGTATGACCGCTGCATACATCGCACAAGACAGCTGAATCCAATGTGTTGTCTTGTGCTTGAGCCAGCGCGACTAGCAGCATTTTTTCCCGCATCGTGAGTCGCAAGACAGAAGCCAAGCTAGCACCTTGCAGGGTTCGTTGTCTGAGACTCAATGACAGGGCTTGATCATCACGCACCGGCTTCACCCGTCTGCCAAGACTGCGAAGAATCATCACCAACTCGTCCGGTGCCACTGGTTTGGTCAGATAGACATCAGCACCACCGACATCGTAGCCGGCGATCCGGTCACTCAAGGTCACTTTAGCCGTCATGATTACAATGCCAGCATCGGGTAATGTCCGGCGTAATCGGTTCGACAGGCTAAGACCATTTTCACCGGGTAGGTTGAGGTCAACGACAAAAATATCTACCGGTGTTTGTGTAATAAGATCGTCGAGTGCGCGCGCGGAATTAACTGCATTCACCAAGAACCCGTGATTGCGCAGGTGATCACCCACCTCGGATCTTAACAACTCATCGTCTTCAACCAGTGCGATCGATATCAGCGGCATTGCTTGAGTCATGTTCGCTAGTTGTTGAGTTTTCAATTGGGCACCCTGACAGAGAATGTGACTGTTTCCTGATCATGCAGATAATCGACCGTCGCCCCAATCTTGGCGGCCGCCGCTTTCACCAGACTCAATCCCAGCCCCATCCCAGGTAAACTCATCGAGCTGGCGGGGCGATAGTAGCGCTCAAATATGCGGTCTTCGTCTGGTGCGCCATAGGTGCCGACAGGATTGCTGATCGTGACATGTAATGACGCTTGCCGACTTTTTGATGCGCCGCCAAATGCTTGTTCTTCACCGATGAGGCGGCTCTCGCGCGTTATATCAATTTTGATCGGGCCGGCAGTGTGGCCGTACTTATAGGCGTTATCAATCAGGTTGCCTAAAACAACACTGAGCATATCCCGATCTGCCTTGAAAATCACTTCGTCATCGACAGAGATCTCAAACCTCTCGCGATCCGGATAATTCTCGATCAATTCATCAATTAGCTCGGATGCGGGTGAGGGTAGATGGTTGGGCGGTGCAAGGTAGCGATCGACCCGGGTCGATACAGCAACATGCTCGATCAAGTTATTCATACGGGTAACACTCAAATCGATATTGGTCAGGCGCTTTATTGCGGATGGCTCGTGCTTCACCTGCTCTCTGAGCGCTCTTGATGCAAAAGTGATCGTACCCAAGGGGTTCTTGAGATCGTGCGTCAACAGGTCAATCAAGGTATTTCTATCCGCGAGTAGCGCAGCAGAAGACTTTGCCTGGAGCGCATCGAGTTGAAGTTGGTTATATTTTTCCGTCTTCAGTTTTTCGCGAAAATCTTCTTCAAATTTGATCAGAAGAATCACGAAGAGACCAACGATCGTACCATTCAGGCGCCAATCAGTGATGTTCTGGACCGAACCTTCGAATGTTCCGACATCATCAACGAGAAGTGCCGGGATGATGGAGCCAGACAGCAATACACAATAAACGATATAGCCCATATACAGCAGAAGCTTGACGTTTTTCACCATGCCTTTGGATTTGATCACGCCATACAGATGAATCGTCGGTTGTA
Organism: uncultured Bifidobacterium sp.; assembly: GCA_964559785.1. Lineage (GTDB taxonomy): Bacteria > Pseudomonadota > Gammaproteobacteria > Burkholderiales > Burkholderiaceae_D > Pernthalerella. Next base: position 6,571 of record CAZLJL010000015.1, on the reverse strand, counting down.
TGGAAAATATGACTAAATTCAGTTGAATCGCAACTACTTTGAAGTCTGCAATGAAGGCGATGAAGTTAAGTGCACAAATCGCCAATATGAGGAATACCATGGCAGGGTACAGCGGCGAATCGCAGTACGGGCGTATCACGACATAGATCGCCAGCGACAGCAAAAAAGTTCGAAGAATAAACAGAATGTGAGGAAGGGCATCTGCCACGCTGACCGGCAAGTCGGGAAGCCAGCGACTAGGGAATCCGTAAATGCTAAGCAGATAGCCTATGACAGATATCTGAAAAACAAAATAGATGATCGTCAGCTTGGATCGATGCTTGGTCAGCCAATAAAGTCCAATAGCGAGCATGAAAGCCGCCATTGTCAGTGATGCAGCAATGCGTTTCATGCGATTAGCACTGCGTTCTGCAAGATTCTCCAAAGGTACAACTTCCGCATCAAACATCAAGAAGTTATAGGTTTGTATTTTTATATAAATCGTTTTTGGTTCTCGGGAGTGATCGCGCAACCGAAAACAGAAGTAATCATCGGTACACCATGTCTCTGGCGCTGGAAACAAATCGCCAGCAGTCCGAGAAAGCCATTGTCCATCGCTGAATTCATACACATCGATTTGATTAGTGTCGCGCGGGCCTATACGCAAGACTAAATGATCCGAGGCTCCATCGATGGCAGATTCGGGTGTCTGAGCCACTGGCCTGACATGAAGCCTGACCCATATAGGCGCTAATTGATAACCAATATTCAACCTTTTTGTGTAAGGCTTGAACGTCGCTTGCTCAATCGTGCTGATGTCAAATACAGCATCCTTGTCGATGAAGTAGGCACGCTCGTTGAGCGGGTCGGTGATTGCACCCCAACATGTAGCACTCAAAAAGCACAGAAAAAGGCAGAGCGGGCGACAAGCAAGTGCCAGATGATTCAGTAGAGAAGGAATAAGGCACCGCTCTGCTTGGGTAGTCATGATGGGTTCTCTACCGGGGCGTCATTCATAAATGACAGCAAATGTGAGTTTTTATGAGCATTCATTACCCATAGCCGACGTAGTCCGATACGAGAAACGACTGCCGTCACTAATACAAACCAAGCCGGCCGGTGGTGGGTGAAAACAACTCGGTATTTGAGTGTAACTCTTCCTACTAGCTATCTGTAAAAAGAGAGTTTTTGAGAGGATTTATGAGGGCGAGTGTAAGTTGACTACGGGTTGAAACGTAGGATGAACGTAGGTTTCATTATACGTTCCATCAACACGCTCTATGGTCTGTCGCCGAACTTTCAGCATACGTCAGAGGCTCACCGTGCTACCGCTATTGCTGTTAGCGCGGGGGTGGATTTCGCGTGCCTTGAGTACTACCAAGCTACCAGCGATATTCAACCAAGCCCTGACTAAAAAAGCCGTTTTTCGTGGCTTCGACAGGCGGATAGGTTAAGCCATGGGATCCGCTGATCGCTTCCCACAGTTAGCGCAATCGCTCGAGAAGGGCGACGCGCCGGTGGAGCTATTTGATTCTCCCACATTAACGCCTCGTCTTTGCGTTGTAGCAGCCATCCTGTACATGATGGCAGTCGATAGTGACATCTCTGAATATGAAAGCAGCCAACTACAGGCGGTTGTCGGCACTGATGCTGATACGCTGAAGCGAGCAGTTGCGTATTCAGAAAAAAACAGTGTCGATCAGTTTCTTAATGAAGCGCCTGCGCTGCTAGATCAAAGGCTTCGGCTTTGTTTGCTGACGAACGTTTGTGATTCGCTCATGGCCGACGGTGTGATGGTGGCGAGTGAGGAGCAGTTGTTTGATCGGATGCTCGCTGCCATGGGCTTTACCAAGGCAAGCTTTCAGCCCTACTTCGACACAATTACGATTAAGGATAGGACGTCCATTTTTGGCGACTTCGATGTCGCTGCGAACACCACTGCGCTAACCCCACCACTGGCATTGGTGGTGTCCCTCATCTATATGATGGCAGCGGACGGCTCGATGGCGGAAGAAGAAGTCGGTAGGCTGAATGCTGCGGTGGGCGGGTCGCCCGCGTTACTGAAGGCAGGGCTGCGCTATGTGAGCAAAGTACGCGCGCCACAATTCCTTGGCTTGGCAGCGCCAATGCTCGATGAACGCCAGCGCTTATGCATTCTTTTGAATGCATGTGACACCATGATGTCCGACCACAAGGTAGTGAAGGTCGAGAGCGATTTATTTCGTCGTATGCTGGCAGCATTCGAAGTTACGGAGAAAGAGTTTGAGCGCTACCTGAATATTATTTTTCTAAAAAATGATGTGCCAGAAGAGGCAACACGTATATCCGTCGTTGCCAAGAAGTCCGATATGCCATCCTTGCGAGCTAGTAAGCAGGAAGAAGGAGTGGTATTCCAACGCAAGAAAGAGTGGGAAGAAGAGACTGGTGAGCCTGGGAAAGACGGGGAGCAAGCACGCCAGACCGGCAGTGGCACCGGAGATAGAACAGGTCAGTCTTCAGAAATGGAAACCCGTATCTCGAACACGATGCGGCAAAACACTGACCGGCTGTCAAAAGAATTAGCTGGCGATGTTGTGCTTGAATCGCTTGAGAACAATTCACGCACGCAAGCTCCTTCTGGAACCGAAGCATTAAAATTTGAAGGCGAATCGGATTTACGCACGGTGCGCGATACCGATGCCAATATCAGTTCGAATAAAGCCGCAGGTAAAAGCGATGGTCCGGCAGACACCCGTGCGTTACGTGACACCGATGCCAATACCAGTTCGAATAAAGTCCCAGGTAAAAGCGATGGTCCGGCAGACCAACGCGCAGTAGGTGACGCCAAGGCTGAAAATAGCTCCAACAAAGCTGCAGGCAAAAGTGATGGTGCAGCTGACCAACGTGCGCTACGCGATGCCGATAACGGCCTAAATTCTAATCAGGCACTAGGTAAAAGTGATGGTCCGGCCGACCAACGTACAGCACGCGATGCTGATGCAGGTAGCAGTTCGAATAAATCCAAAAGTAAAGGCGATGGTCCGGCTGACCAACGTGCAGTGCAGGACACAGATGCTGATCTCAATACAAAAAATCCAGAATCATTAGGTGACGGACCCGCAGGCCCACGTCATCCACGAGACAACGCTACAGCTAATGGCACCGACAAGTCGATTGCAGGTGCTGAGGGACCCGCCGAGATTCGTGCGCTTCAAGATACGTCGGGTGGCACGGGTGGTTCGCTGCCGCCGGGAATCTCTGCGGGCTTGAGCCAACGTCTTCGCGATGCAAAAAAGCCTGCTGAACGACGTGAACTCACGGACGTCGATGGTCTACCTGCAAACCGAAGGTTGTCGGATGCCAGGCACGCTTTCGACCCAGCAGCGAATGAAGCATCCGACGGTCCGATTCAGATTGGCGGCATCGACCAGCGCATGGAAGCAACGCGCGATCGAACCTTTAAGATTTTTGGCTACGTCGAGGCGATACGGTCTGCAAAATCAATCACATCAGCCAGCAGATTGCCATTACTACCGATATTGCCGTTCGTGCACAAGCCGGTACCAGCGCCAGTACTTAGCGTCGGCAACACGGCAGCCCTTACAGCGCCCAGTAGCTGGGATGACGGCAGTCGAACACTCTTGGCATCAGACGAAGGAGGACCCATCATGAGCGAAAGCCAAGGCAAGGCACCAGCGAGTAGCGAGGAAGCAAACTTGAATAAGAAGTTGAGATATTCAAGTGCTGTACTGCTCCCCGCACTCTTTCTCACCTATGGCGTAACGATGGTGGGCGAGTCTGTGACCCAGCACGGCTTCATTGTGAATGAGAACATCGCTACCGACGCGCGTATCGTGCATCAGATGGCGAGTGTGCAGCAGACGGTCTACCGTATCGCACCGGAGTCAGTCATTTTGACGGTCGATAAGCTACAGCAAGGCGTTGTTCAGGCCGCTGGTGCAGTCGGGTCTGCGGGTACGGTAGCTGTAGCGTCAACCGGGACTGTTTCGAGTGGATCGACACCGGGCGGCGATGATAAAGAACTTTCAGATCGCGCCAAGGCTGATAACTTTCTTGAGCAGCGTAAGCAGGAATTAATAGCAGTCGCTAAAAGTCACCAGGGAGCGAGTGCCGTCGCTGCCGAGCGGCAGCAATGGTTCATCTATGCAAAATCAATTGTATTGCTTGGCCTTGGTATGGCATTTTGGGGCGTGCTATTCCGATCAATGCGGATGCTGCATGTGTCGACTGCTATTGGCGTATTAAGCCTGCTACTGACTGCCAATGGTTATTGGCTTTTTGTCCAGCTCTAGCACTAGCGATTTGCGATGCGCGCGATAGCCTCAACGCTTCCTGCACCGGCGCCGCCTTCACAGCGGACACTGATGGGCGATCGCACCTTGATGAAACAGGCTGAAGATCGGCAACAAGATCAAGCGCGTACTGCTGCAGCGTCATCATTATTGACATCCAAGATGGCGTTTTATATTGATCACCGCAATCACTCAGTCACGCTTACCTTGTCGGATGGCGTTACCGGCGAGGTGGTTCGAAAGCTCATTTATGACCGCGGCGGCGCGATTCATGCACAGTCAAAATCGACAACCGGCCGCATATTTGATGTCACCACCTAAGCAGCCATTCCATTATTTACATTTGAAAAATGTACGTGCACAGTACCGATGATCTAATCAGAGAGCTGGATAGTCTCAAGGCTTTTGGGGTGACCGTGTCTGACGCCGCCTACGCGCATGCCAAGGACATAGATCTTCGGTTGCTCTCTTTGCTAGATTCGCGCGATGCGGCTTTGCTGATATTGCGGCGTGCGTCTTCTCAGCCATTGCCCAAGATGAATGGATGATCTTCTGGCTTGCGAGTGAACGACATCATCCATCAGAAAACAGTCGACCACCGCAGCATGATCTCACCTGTATTGCGCAAGCCATTGTCGATCTGAACATCTTTGGCGTACCGTAATTGGATCTGGCTTTTGTCAGTGCTGAACAGCAGAGTGCCCAGGGCTAATCGCGTATTGTCGGGTGCACCAGTCATTGCAATGCCATTGCGCTGTGTCGCTCCGCCGCGGTTAATTTGAGCAGTGCCGTACAAATGGAAAGCTTGGGTTGCTTTGTAGCGCAGCGTGGTACTCATTGCATAGGCCGTATCTTGACTGAGTCGGTTATTGCCTCTGTACGCTTTATTGTCACCAAAAAATGCAATTTCCGGCACCAAGTCGAGTACCCACGCTGAACCAAGGGGTTGCATCCAGCCCAGAGAGATCACGGTCTTCGTTCGGTTCTCACCAATATTGACTGCTTGCGTCGGAATATAGGCGCCGGTAGGCAAGGACACGATCGCGGTTGCCATCACATATTCGCGATTGACGTGATCACTGTAGAACCAGAATGCAGTTCCCAAACGGAGGTCGCCAACGCCCGCTGTGTCGCCCGCTAGCAATGGCGCTGATGGCGCATTGACTTTTGTGTCGCTGGCGGAGAGCGCGATTAATGGCGCGATAGTGTATTTGCCTTCTTCGCCAACCGAAAAGTGCCGGTTCGCACGAAGTACGGTCACGCTGGTTGAGCCTTCCACTCGCTGGGCTTGAGTGCCGTTGTTCCAAAGTCCATCGAAGGACTGTCGAGCTGCATACACTGCGATATTGGTAGTTCCGTGGGGCAGGGAAATGAAATCGGTGGGCTGCTGGTCATTTTGCGCGGCAAGCACAGCGCTAGCGAGGGTGACGAGCAGCAAAGCGGTCACATGTTGCAGGGTAGGTCTTGTCATTGTATTTACGCTCCGCCTGCGGGTGGCGCTGATCATTGTTTTTAAATTAAAAGATACGCCGGGTGGGATTTGCGGAAACATCTTTGCATAGATATTAATTTCGCGCGCGAAAACAATTTTCTAAATGCCCAGTTTCTCAAACGCCGGTTGTCACATAGTTAATGCGGCCGCTGTTGGTATGCAACGGCTCGGTGAGCTAACCGATAGCGGTGGGATTTATTAAAAAGATAACAAGCGGATAGCCAGGGAGGCTTTTATGCGCTGTCAGGGAGTTGGGTGAGGGCGGCGATTCGACGCCCATGTCTGTTCAATTGTCGAGATTTCGACGATTTAATTGGCATATAAATTGCTGTCTTTTCTCGCATTCGGAGTCGATCCGAGGCCACTATGGAAAGGAGCCCCTATGTACGATCAAGCAAGAATGATTATGGAAACGACCGCCAAGGCGATGGCCGCCAACGCCGCAGTCTCGAATCAAGGACGTGGTGCGTCGGATAACGTGCAATCCATTTGGCGCCGTCATGGATGGGTGCCACCTACTGAGCAAGGTAAAGATTTCCGCGCCACGCTTCGCAATACCGCTGACCGCGTCGCGTACGCGTACTGATTGTCTCCTCCCTGTTCTTCGGAAACGGAGATTCGGGTTTTGCCCGCGCACTGCGCGGGCAATTTTTTTGTGTGTCTTGTTTGTCGGAGATGCAAAGGGTACCGGTCGCCCCTATGTGCTGATGAATGCCGCCCAAAGGAGTCGAGCTCTTCCCCGCCCCCTTAATTACTCTTGATGAAGTACACCACCGTCAGCGTTGCGCCCACGGCAATGACCAAGCGC
>CAZLJL010000014.1:0-15644 GCA_964559785.1 uncultured Bifidobacterium sp. | reverse complement strand
TGCTGATACAGCTCAACGTGCCGGATGATGAGCTTGAGCGTCGTCGCAAGGCTTGGACTCCGCCACCACCAAAGTACACCCGCGGCGTGCTTGCAAAATTTGCCAAATTAGCATCGAGCGCAAGTCGTGGTGCGGTGACTGATTGAGCCAACTTTGAACCCACCGTAAGCCAAGTGTGAACGAGTGTAAGCGCTTGTTATGGACTTGACTCGCGGTGCTAAGGTTCTGACACGGATACTTGCCTCGTGAAGGCATCCGGGGAGCCGGTTCAGGGGGCCTAGAGGGTGAGCTGGCTCGGAAAACGCGCTACAATTCCCTCGCTTTAATTTTCAACGGAGAGACACACATGAAACGTATCTTGGTCGCTGTAGCTGCAGTCGCAGCGTTGGCTTCGAATGCGGCGCTCGCCAGCGAGCAACTGGCAAAAGAAAAAAACTGCCTAGCCTGCCACGCAATTGACAATAAAATGGTCGGCCCAGGTTACAAGGAAGTTGCAGCTAAATACAAGGGCGATAAGTCAGCGGAAGCCAAACTCGCTACCAAGATTCAAAAAGGCGGCGGTGGTGTTTGGGGCCAGATCCCAATGCCTGCCAACCCTCAAGTGAGCGAGGCCGAGGCGAAGAAACTGGCACAGTGGGTTTTGTCGCTCAAGTAATTGCAGCAGCGATGCATTAAAAAAGCGCTCCGAATGGAGCGCTTTTTATTTGTGCCTGCCTAGTGTTTCGATAAACGCTGCCTGCTTCGTTAACGACCTCTCAACGTACGACCGCGATTTGCGAGCGCTTGCCACCTTCATAGGTGTATAGCGTCAGCGTACCTTGTTTCATATCGCCACGCGCATCGAACTCGATTTTCCCGGTAACGCCCTGGTAGCTGGTCTTGGCAAGCTCCGGTAAATACTTGGCGGGTTCGGCAGAATTAGCACGTTGCATGGCGTCGGCCATCACCATCACCGCGTCGTACACATAAGGTGCATACAGCTTGACCTCGGAGCCGAATTTTTTCTTGTAGTCGGCACGGAAGTTATCCATCGCTTTCTTCCCGCTGTCCTCCACGCCACCCGCCTCAGCGCAGACTACTTGACCATCGCCCATTGCACCAGCTGCCAGTGAAGGTAACTGCTCGGTGCAGATACCGTCGCCACCCATGAACTTGGCATTGATACCTAACTGCTTCATCTGGCGCAGCATGGGGCCACCGACTGCATCCATGCCGCCGAAGAAGACCAGATCGGGTTGCTTGCCTTTGATCGCTGTGAGAATGGCATTGAAGTCAGTGGCTTTATCGTTGGTGTATTGGCGTCCAACGATATTGATACCGGCGGCCTTCGCTGCCTTGGCGAACTCATCAGCTACGCCCTGACCGTAGGCGGTTCGGTCGTCGATGATCGCAACATTTTTTGTTTTCAGTGTGTTGGCGGCATAGCGGCCCAAGGCGCCACCCAGTTGACCATCATTCGCAACGACGCGGAAAGTACCTTTGTAGCCCTGCTGGGTGTACTTGGGATTGGTAGCCGATGGCGAAATCTGCGGGATGCCATGATCGTGATAGATCTTCGATGCCGGAATCGTGGTACCTGAATTGAGATGACCGATCACACCACTCACTTTTGCATCGGTGAGTTTCTGCGCTACGGAAGTCGCTTGCTGTGGGTTTGCGCCATCGTCCTCAGCGACGAGCTGGAACTTCACTTTTTTGCCGCCAAGCGTCATACCTTTGGCATTGAGTACATCGATTGCCATGCGTGCGCCGTTCTCGTTATCTTTGCCAAGGTGCGCGATCGGCCCGGACAACGGCCCGACATGACCAATCTTGACGATCTGCTCCTGAGCGAATGCAGATGAGGTAATGAGATACATCGCAACAAGAGAAAGACAACGAACTAGTAACCGCATAAACAGCCTCCGTAGGTGCAAATCAATTTTTATTAATAGTGTTAGTCCGCAAGGTAAACCAAATTGCTACTTGCTGACAACGTACATGGTTCTGATAATCAATTCGGCAAGTCAGCCAGCTATGCGTTTTGGCCATGCGTCGGCAGCGAGACCAGCACAGGCGCTGGGCTACCGCCGACTTCGCCGGTAAATGCGAAGTCAAGATCCGGACGTCGTCCGGCGATGATATCGGCGATTGCTCGACCCGAGCCACAGCCCATGGTCCAGCCAAGTGTGCCGTGGCCGGTATTCAGGAACAGATTGTTGTAGCGGGTACGCCCAATGTAGGGAATGTTGGAGGGCGTCATAGGGCGTAGTCCGCTCCAATACACCGGGTTTTCATAATCGCAGGCATTTGGAAACAACTCACGGATGCGACGGGTAATTGCCTCGCAGCGCACCTCATTCAAATCGCGCGAGTAGCCATTGATCTCTGCTGTCCCTGCCACCCGTAGCCGATCGCCAAGTCGTGAAATAACGAGCTTATGACCATCATCGGTCAACGACACCATGGGTGCCAGCGTAGGCGCTTTGACGTCGTAGGTCGCCGAGTAGCCTTTGCCGGGATAGATCATCAGATCAATGCCGATGCGCTTGGCCAGCGGCTGCGAGAAACTGCCGAGCGCCAGTACGAAGCTGTCTGCCTTGAGTTGCTGATGTCGTCCATGCTCATCGATCACTTCGACAGCGGCAATGCGTGACGATGTTCCGCCACCCTCTGTCAGCAATCGCGTCACGATGTTGTTGAAGACGAAGCGTGTACCCGCTTGCTCGCAGGCGCGTGCGAGTCCGGCCGAGAATTTGTACACATCGCCAGACTCATCCGTCGGCGTGAAGTCTGCACCGACTAATTTTTCTCGAATCGAGGCCAGCGCTGGCTCAATACGAACTGCCTCATCCGCATCAACGGTACGGCGCGGACAACCCAGATCGCGCATGAGCTGGGCGGCAGACAGTGATTGTGCAAACTCGATTTCATCCGTGTAGAAGTGAAGGATGCCGCGCGTCTCGCAGTCATAGTCGATGCCGGTCTCGGCGCGCAGCGCTTGCAGCGTTTGTCGACTGTATTCCGCAATCGCGACGATCTGGCGGATGTTGTGAGCGGCTCGGGCGGGGGTGCACTCGCGAAGAAACTGCAGACCCCAACGCCATTGCAGCCACTCGGCGCGGGGACGAAACAGCAGCGGTGCATCATCTCGATGTAGCCAGCGCAGCAATTTCCATGGTGCCCCGGGGTTAGCCCAGGGTTCAGCATGTGATACGGAGATTTGGCAACCATTAGCGAAACTGGTTTCCTGTGCCACGCCGGGTTGACGATCGATGACCGTCACCTCATGCCCTGCTTTTTGTAGAAACCAGGCCGAGGCGGTACCGATGATGCCGGCACCGAGAACAATCACTTTCATGTTGAATCCTGTATCAGACGAGTCACGTCATCATGACGGACGGTCTTCACGATGGGTAAGCATAGGCTGCAATGCGCCTGCAAACATCTCAATCAGGAATGCGTTGTTCTCAGGGCAGCGATCTCAGCAGCCACTGCGGTGCGCACTTCTTCTTGCAGACGCGTTTCGAGTAACGCGCCGAGTTCGTACGCAACTCTGCTAGAAAGTTCCGAGGTCGCTGCCTGCGCCGCGATCGGCAGTGCATTGGTGAGCGTATTCAGTAGCTCTGCCTGCAGTCGGGCACCGAGGGCCTGGGGTAAGTGCTCGCGTAGCGCCGCTTCAATCAGTACCGGTAGTTGCAGCGATAGCTCGGCAATCAGTCGTTGTGACAGCGCCTCCTCGATCTGCTCAATGGGTAGCGAAGCATGCGGAGGCCGAGCATTCTCGGCGGCAGCTTTTGTATCAATGACATCGGTCAGTAACGGGATGTCGAGCTCAGTATCGTTCATGATGAATCAGCCACGTGATGAGTGAGCGGGTAGCCGCGTTGCTGATAGTACTTGTAGCGCTCACGACCTGCAATCAAATCCTGCTCGTCATTGGAAACCAGCTCGAACATTCGTTCAAAGCGTGCAAAAAAATCAGGTGTTTGGCGCGACAGATTGATCAGTGCATGATGATGCGGCAACTGACGCTCGCAGTCATCCGTCAGGATTATGGGTGTCTGCGCCGCGAGTTCATCACCTGCCTGGACATGTGCCAGAAAATCCTGCTCGGAGAATGTCCATAGCAAAGTATCAATCTCGGCAAGCTGATTTTGGTCGGCGGCGAAAACCACTAGCTTGGTGTTGGCAGCCTGCGCCTTACGTATCAGCCGACAGGCGTATTGCAACTTGTCGGGTATCTTGCTGTGAAAATCGATGCGGGTCACGGTGCCGCCTGAACCATCCCGTTATGGCGCAATAATGCATCGATGCTCGGTGCGCGACCGCGAAACGCAGTGAATGACTCGAGCGCGGGGCGCGATCCTCCAACCGACAAAATCTCGCGATGGAAGGCCAGCCCGGTTTCGGCCAAACGATTCGGGTCGCCTTGTGCTTCTTCGAAAGCTCCATAGGCATCGGCAGATAACACCTCAGCCCATTTATAGCTGTAATAACCGGCAGCATAACCACCCGCGAAGATATGCGAGAACGAATGCTGGAAGCGATTAAAGTCGGGTGGAATGACCACTGCCACCTGATGTCTGACCTCGGCCAGCAACTCGGCAACCGTCTGGCGGCCGTTGGGGTCATAGTGATCATGCAGGTGCATGTCGAACAGCGAGAACTCAACCTGCCGCAGCATCTGCAAACCGGATTGGAAATTCTTCGCTGCGATCATCTTGTCATACAAGTCGCGCGGTATTGGTTCGCCGCTATCGGCATGCTCGGTCATCTGCTGCAGTACATCCCACTCCCAGCAGAAGTTTTCCATGAACTGCGAGGGTAACTCCACTGCATCCCATTCGACGCCTGCAATACCAGAAACACCAAGTTCATCTACCGCAGTCAGCATGTGATGCAAGCCGTGCCCGAACTCATGGAACAGTGTGATGACCTCATCATGCGTGAAATAGGCGGGCTTGCGCACGCCATCGATCACTGCGGGTTCGGTGAAATTGCAGGTGAGATAGGCAATCGGCGTTTGTAGATTACCGGCCAGGTTCTTGCGACCACGCGCGTCATCCATCCACGCGCCGCCGCGCTTGCCATTGCGGGCGTAGAGGTCAAGATAAAACTGCCCGACCAGCTGTCCTTTTTTCTCGATGCGGTAAAACGTGACATCCGGATGCCACAACGGGCTGCTATCCGCTTTTATATCGACCCCAAACATGCGCTGAATCAGCCGGAACAAGCCGTCCACCACGCGGTGCTCGGGGAAATAGCGTTTCACTTCTTGTTCGGAGAATGCATAGCGTTTTTCGCGCAGCTTCTCCGAGGCGTAGGTCATGTCCCACGCCTGTAGCTGATCGATCCCCAGTTCGGTTTTAGCGAACGCGCGCAGCTCGGCCAGATCGTTTTCAGCAAACGGTCGTGCTTGTTTTGCCAGATCGTTCAGGAATTGAATCACCTGTGCCGGCGAGGTCGCCATTTTTGGTACTAGCGACACCTCGGCAAAATTCGCGTAGCCAAGCAGTTGGGCTTCTTCGTTACGTAGTTTTAGGATATCCACGATCAGCTGGGTATTGTCCCAATCAGCTTGGGCACCCAGCTCGGAGGCTTTGGTCGCATTCGCGCGATACAGCGTTTCGCGTAGCGCGCGATCATGCGCATACTGCAGCACCGGGAAATACGAAGGGAAATGTAAAGAGAAACGCCAGCCAGCTTTTCCCTCGCGCTCGGCAGATGCGCGCGCGGCCTGCTTCACATCATCGGGCAGACCGGCCAGCCGGTCTTCATTGTCGACGATCAGCTCGTAGGCATTGGTGGCGTCCAATACATTTTCCGAGAAACGGGTCGACAGCGCAGCGAGCTGCTCTTGAATTTCAGCGAAACGAACTTTTTGCGCATCGGCGAGTTCTGCACCGCCGAGTCGAAAATCGCGGACAGCGTTATCAATGATGCGCTTGCGCGCCAAAGACAGGGCTGTGTATTCCGTGCTGGCCTGAAGTGCTTTGTATTTTTCGAACAGCTTCAGGTTTTGCCCAAGCTCGGTCCAGAATTCGGTGACCTTCGGCAGGTTCTCGTTAAAGCTGGCGCGCAGCTCGGGCGTGTCGACCACGGCATTCAAATGGCCAACGACCCCCCAAGCGCGGCCCAGCCGCTCGGTCACCGCTTCCAACGGGACGACGAACGCATCCCACCCGATCGCCTCCGACTGCTCGAGTTGCGACACCGTTTTGCGGGCATCCTCAAGAAGTTGCGTGATTGCCGGCGTGACGTGCGATGGTTGAAACAGGTCGAAGCGCGGCAGATCCGTGAAATCGAGTAGGGCGTTGGTCGTCATGGTGTCTCAGGTGTTAGCTATGGGCGGCACGTTCGGCGGCTTCGATGGTATTCACCAGCAGCATGGTGATAGTCATCGGACCCACTCCACCCGGAACGGGCGTGATCCAGCCAGCCACTTCAGCCGTTGGGACATAGTCGACATCACCGCACAACTTGCCGGCATCGTCGCGGTTCATGCCGACATCGATCACGACTGCACCTGGCTTGACCATGTCGGCCGTGACAATGTTCCGCTTACCGGTGGCGACCACCACGATATCGGCATCACGGGTGTGGTGACCGAGGTCGCGGGTTTTTGAATTACAGATAGTCACGGTTGCGCCCGCTTGCAGCAGCAGCATGGCCTGTGGCTTACCGACAATGTTGGAGGCACCGACGACCACTGCGGTGGCACCGCGTACCGGGTAATTGATCGATTCCAGCATTTTCATCACGCCATAAGGCGTGCAGGGACGGAACAGCGGCTGGCCAGTCATCAGTAGCCCGGCATTGCTAATATGAAAACCATCTACATCCTTCTCGGCGGCGATGGCTTCGATCACCTTGTTGGAATCGATGTGCGGTGGCAGCGGCAGCTGAACCAGGATGCCATTGATTTTCGGGTCTTTATTCAGGGCATCCACACGGGCCAACAGCTCGGCCTCCGACATGGTGGCGTCGTATTTTTCCAAGACCGAGTAAATCCCGTTCTCTTCACAAGCCTTGACCTTATTGCGGACGTACACCTGCGACGCCTGGCTGTCACCAACCAGAATAACGGCCAGACCAGGCTGATGGCCTTTGGCGGTCAGGGCTGCAGCACGCTGAGCGACTTCGCCACGTAATTGGTGCGAGAGCGCATTTCCATCGATGATTTTTGCGGACATAGTGGGGACTTATATCGGGTTGGGAGAGACCGCATTATAAGAGTGGGGAACAAAGTTTGATTCGAGGCAAAACCTCAGCATTCCGTGCGTCGTCGCAAAACGCCGCCATCAAAGTACAGCCCGCACCGTATTTTTATTTCAATAATATCCTGCATTATGAAATCATCTACCGTATTTTGAAAAATTGATGGAGTCCTGCTACACTTCAACCGATTGAAGTCTGCTCAGATTTCGGGGTAACTTCATCCTGCCGGCGCCCGAGAGAGGTCCACCGGCTAAGACCGACACTGGAGACCGATATGGCAGCCCAAATCGATAACATCTTGGCGCAAGCCGCCAACGACCCTGATGTCATGGAAACTCGCGAGTGGCTGGATGCCCTCGAGTCCGTGATCGAACATGAGGGCGCTGAGCGAGCACACTATTTACTTGAACGGATGGTGGACTTGGCGCGGCGGCGCGGGGCTCATATTCCTTTCTCCAGTAACACGGCCTACGTCAATACCATCCCGGCGCACCTCGGTGAGCACTGCCCCGGCAACCTCGAGTACGAAGAGCGTTTGCGTTCATGGATGCGTTGGAATGCGATGGCGATGGTGGTGAAAACCAATCGCTCCGACGGCGATCTCGGCGGCCATATTTCGAGCTTTGCCTCGCTGGCGAACATGCTGGGCATTGGCTTCAATCATTTCTGGCACGCACCGTCAGAAAATCATGGTGGTGACCTGCTCTATATACAAGGACACTCTGCGCCCGGTATTTATGCCCGCGCATTTCTGGAGGGTCGTATCACCGAAGAGCAAATGCTCAACTTCCGGCGTGAGGTCGATGGCAAGGGTTTGTCGTCTTACCCGCACCCGAAGCTGATGCCTGATTTCTGGCAATTCCCAACGGTATCAATGGGTCTTGGCCCGCTCATGGCGATCTATCAGGCGCGTTTTCTGAAGTATCTGCATGCACGCCAGATTGCGGACACTGCGAACCGCAAAGTATGGGCATTCTGCGGTGATGGCGAGATGGATGAGCCGGAATCGATGGGTGCGATCGGCATGGCGGGTCGCGAGATGCTCGACAACCTGGTGTTTGTCATCAATTGCAACCTGCAACGACTCGATGGCCCAGTGCGCGGTAACGGCAAAATCATCCAGGAACTGGAGGCTGATTTCCGTGGTGCAGGCTGGAATGTCATCAAAGTCATCTGGGGTTCCAACTGGGACGACCTGCTGGCGCGTGATAAAGATGGCGTGCTGCAGCGAATCATGATGGAAACCGTCGACGGCGAATATCAGAACTACAAAGCCAAGGACGGCGCCTACGTGCGCAAGCATTTCTTTGGTAAAGACCCGCGTGGCCTCGAGCTGGTCGCCAACTTGTCAGATGACGATATCTGGCGTCTGCTGCGTGGTGGTCACGACCCGCACAAAATCTACGCCGCTTACAAGGCTGCGCAGGAGCACAAGGGACAGCCGACAGTTTTGCTGGTGAAAACCGTCAAGGGTTATGGCATGGGCAAGTCAGGTGAGGCACGTAACACCGCGCACCAGACCAAGAAACTCGACGACGACGCGATCCGCGAAATGCGCGACCGCTTCGGTATTCCCATTCCGGACGATCAGCTGCATGAGGTGCCATTCTTCAAGCCGTCCGACGACGCACCGGAAATCAAATATTTGCATGAGCGCCGCAAACAGCTCGGCGGTTATCTCCCGCAGCGCCGCCGCAAGGCCGACGACCCATTGCAGGTGCCAGAGCTGTCTGCATTCCAGGCCGTGCTCGATCCGACTGCAGAAGGCCGTGAAATATCGACGACGCAAGCCTATGTTCGCGTACTGACCGCACTCCTGCGTGACAAGTCGCTGGCGCCGCGCGTGGTGCCGATTCTGGTGGATGAGGCGCGTACCTTTGGTATGGAAGGTTTCTTCCGCCAGATTGGTATCTTTAGTCAGCAGGGGCAGCTGTATGAGCCGGTCGACAAAGATCAGGTCAGCTACTACCGCGAAGACAAGGCAGGTCAGATCCTTCAAGAGGGGATTAATGAAGCGGGTGCGATGAGTTCGTGGATTGCAGCAGCGACCTCCTACTCAACGAATAACCGGGTGATGATCCCGTTCTACATCTTCTACTCAATGTTCGGCTTGCAGCGCGTGGGTGATCTCGCCTGGGCTGCGGGTGATATGCGCGCGCGTGGCTTCCTGCTTGGGGGCACTTCCGGTCGTACCACCTTGAATGGTGAAGGCTTGCAGCATGAGGATGGCCACAGCCACGTCCTGGCCTCGACTATTCCGAACTGCTTGCCGTATGACCCAACCTTTGCACATGAAGTGGCCGTCATCATGCACGACGGCCTTAAGCGCATGGTCGAGAAGCAAGAGGACGTGTTCTATTACATCACCCTGATGAATGAGAACTATGCGCACCCCGGTTTGAAACCGGGTCAGGAAGAAGGCATCCTCAAAGGCATGTACTTGCTGAAGCCGTCTGCGCAGAAAAAAGCAAAACTGCGTGTGCAGTTGATGGGCTCAGGCACGATTTTGCGCGAGGTGATGGAAGGCGCACGGTTACTGGAAGAAGAGTGGGATGTCGCCGCTGATATTTGGTCGGCACCATCCTTTACCCTGCTGGCACGCGAGGGTCAGGATGCAGATCGCTGGAATCTTCTCAACCCAACTGCGAAGCAGCAGCGTGTGCCTTATGTCACACAGCAACTGACTAGCAGCGACGGGCCGGTAATTGCGGCGACTGATTACATGCATAGCTATGCCGAGCAAATTCGTCCATTCATACCGAAGGGTCGTGGCTATCGTGTACTCGGTACGGATGGTTTTGGTCGTTCCGATACACGTGCAAAGCTGCGCGAATTTTTCGAGGTGAATCGGCACTATGTCGCGGTCGCTGCGCTGAAAGCCTTGGCCGATGATGGCAAGGTCGATGCGTCGGTGGTGGCGAAGGCTATTGCGAAATACGGTATCGATCCAAATAAACCTAATCCGATCACAGTGTAATGAGAAGGCAGGGCAGCGATCTGCTGCCATCTGCGCCGCCTTGTGTTGAGTAGCGGCCCTCACGGAAACACGGAGCAAAAATAATGAGCCAAATAGAGGTCAAGGTCCCCGACATCGGCGACTTCAAAGAGGTGGAGGTGATCGAGTTGCTGGTTAAACCGGGCGACACGATACAGGCAGAGCAATCGCTGATCACCGTCGAGTCGGATAAAGCGAGCATGGAGATCCCAAGCAGCGCGAGCGGCGTGGTGAAAGAGCTGAAGGTCAAGTTGGGCGATAAAGTCGCCGAGGGATCATTGGTATTACTGCTCGAAGTAAGCGATGCCGTATCAGCACCAACCGCCGCACCGGCTGCCGCACCCGTTAGCGCACCCGCTGCAGTGGCCAGTACGCCCGTACCAGCGACTGCTACTGCTGCGACTACAGCGACAACCAGTAACGCTGTGTCGGTAGCAAGCGCCGTATCTGCGCCCACCGCCGCATCCGACGGACAAAAGCCGCATGCATCGCCTTCCGTCAGAAAATTTGCGCGTGAACTCGGCGTTGATCTCGCTCGTGTTTCAGGCAGTGGTACCAAGGGTCGGATCCTGATCGAAGATGTACAAGGCTTCGTCAAAGGCGTGATGGCAGGTGGTTCGGCAGCATCGTCTGCAGCCGGTGGTGGTGCTGCGCTTGGCTTGCTACCCTGGCCGTCGCTCGATTTCTCCAAGTTTGGTGAGACATCGCTTGAGCCGCTATCGCGTATCAAGAAAATCAGTGGCCCGAATTTGCATCGTAACTGGGTAATGATTCCGCATGTGACCCAGTTCGATCAGGCCGATATCACCGATCTGGAAGAATTCCGCAAGAGCGCCAATGAATCACTCGCTAAATCCGGCGTGAAGCTCACTATGCTGGCGCTCGTCATCAAAGCCAGTGTCGCGGCGCTGAAGAAATTCCCGGCGTTTAATGCATCGCTTGATGCTGCTGGCGAGAATCTGATTCTCAAACACTTCTACAACATCGGCTTTGCTGCAGATACGCCGAATGGTCTGGTGGTACCGGTGATTAAAAACGCCGACCAAAAAGGCTTGTCGCAGATTGCCAAAGAAATGGGCGAGCTATCCGCGCAGGCGCGCGAGGGCAAGCTGAAGCCTGCCGATATGCAAGGCGCGACCTTCACGATTTCTTCGCTCGGCGGTATTGGCGGTACATCGTTCACGCCCATCATCAACGCGCCCGAGGTAGCGATTCTTGGCCTTTCGAAATCCGAAATAAAGCCGGTGTGGGATGGCAAGGCCTTCGCGCCGCGCTTGATGCTACCGATGTCGCTGTCGTATGACCACCGCGTGATCGATGGTGCGCTTGGTGCGCGCTTCACGGTTTATCTCGGCGATGTACTCGCTGACATGCGCAAGACACTGCTGTGAGATGACTGACGGCGATTTGTATCGCCGTCAGCTTGTGCGATCAGATCGCGCCCACAGTAGACACTGACGATCAAGAATAACGGAGTAAATCATGAGCGCCATCGAAATCAAAGTCCCCGATATTGGCGATTTCAAGGAAGTCGAAGTCATTGAGCTGCTTGTCAAAGCGGGTGATACGGTACAGGCAGAGCAATCGCTGATCACCGTTGAGTCCGACAAAGCGAGCATGGAAATTCCCTGCAGTACTGCTGGCGTCGTGAAGTCATTACTCGTGAAACTCGGTGACAAGATTTCCGAAGGATCACCGATATTGATACTCGAAGCGGCAGAGTCAGGTGCTAGTGCTGCACCCGCTGCTGCGCCAGCAGCTGCTTCAGCGTCCAGCGCACCATCAGCGCCTGCGGCATCGGCGGTCGCGCCAGTTGCATCCAGCTTTTCTGGGACTGCGGATATCGAATGCGACACCCTGGTCCTCGGCGCGGGTCCCGGCGGCTACACCGCTGCTTTCCGCGCAGCAGACCTCGGCCAGAAAGTAGTGCTGATCGAGCGTTACGCGAGCTTGGGTGGTGTTTGCCTGAATGTCGGTTGCATACCCTCCAAGGCATTACTGCACGCAGCAAAGGTGATCACCGAAGCAGAAGAAATGTCGCACTTTGGTATCAAACTCGGTGTGCCCGAGATTAATCTTGATGCGCTGCGCGGTTGGAAAGAGGGCGTGATCAAGAAACTCACGGGTGGTCTGTCTGGCCTGGCAAAGGCTCGCAAGGTTCAGGTAGTGCAGGGTAAGGGTGCGTTCACATCATCCAACTCGCTGAGCGTCGAGACGGCTGAGGGTGCCAAGACCATCGCCTTCAAAAATGCCATTATTGCTGCGGGCTCGTCCGTGGTGAAGATTCCAGGTTTTCCGTATGACGATCCGCGTTTGGTCGACTCTACGGGTGCGCTCGAGCTGCGCCAGATTCCGAAGCGTATGCTGGTCATTGGTGGCGGCATCATTGGTCTTGAAATGGCCTGTGTCTATGATGCCTTGGGTTCGAAAGTATCTGTCGTCGAGTTTGCTGATGGACTTATCCCGGCTGCCGACCGCGATATCGTGAAGCCGCTGCAGAAGCGCATTGAGAAGCGCTATGAAGCCATCATGCTGAAGACGAAGGTGACCAAGCTTGAAGCGCGCGCCAATGGTTTACTCGCCAGCTTCGAGGGTGACAACGCTCCGGCAGAGCCTCAGCTATATGACATGGTGCTGTTGGCGGTAGGACGCCGTCCGAATGGTAAGGATATTGCAGCGGATAAAGCAGGTGTAGTTGTGAATGAGCGTGGCTTCATACCGGTCGATCGTCAGCAGCGCACCAACGTACCGAACATTTTCGCTATCGGTGATATCTGTGGCGACCCGATGCTCGCGCACAAAGCGACTAACGAAGCGAAGGTTGCGGCTGAAGTCATCGCCGGTCACAAGGTGGCATTCGATGCAATGACGATTCCCTCGGTGGCTTATACCGATCCTGAAATTGCGTGGATGGGTGTGACCGAGGCCGAGGCGAAGGCGAAGGGTATCCCGTTTGAGAAGGCCAGCTTCCCGTGGGCCGCGAGCGGCCGCGCACTGGCGATGGGCCGTGATGATGGTTTGACCAAATTGCTTTGGGACCCGACTACCAAGCGCATCATTGGCGCCGGTATTGTCGGCGTGAACGCTGGCGAGCTGCTGGCCGAAACCGTGCTGGCGATGGAAATGGGTGCAGACCTCGAAGACCTCGCACTGACCGTACATGCACATCCGACGCTGTCGGAGACGCCTATGTTCGCGGCAGAAATGGGGCTGGGCAGTATCACCGACCTGTATATTCCACCGAAGAAGTAAGCGACTCCCTCAACTTCATGAAACGGCCCGCGACGCGGGCCGTTTTTTTACCAAAGGTTGTTAACTAGTGCGTTCAGCTTTGTCGAGTGTTGATCTGCAGCCGCATGCATTTTAGCTAGCGCTGCTTGTCGGTGTATTCCCCGCATTTCTTGTACTTTAAAAAAAAGCTTTTCTACGACTCCATCGATTTTCGTCACCCGACCGAAAAGAATGATGACAGGCTTCTCTTCGAACTCTGCCTTTTCCCGACGAACATCATTGGCAATCACGAGGTTCTGGATTGCGTCTGATAGTTTTGCTTTCAAAGCGTCCATTTTTACTCCGCTGAGCCGTTTTCTGATTTGCTGCACCAGCACCCGAAAGGGTGGCAGCATAAGTACTCTACGGCTTGTGAAGGACGAAGTAGTGCTACGGATGGGTGGCTGGTGCACTATCTCGTTGAATATCTCTTGCGGCCGAAAGGCGCCCGTTCTTGCGTTACCGGGACACCAGAAGACTGTTGCTTCATGAACCGACCGAACATATCAGTCACTCCAGAATTACGCTCGACCGCCGCCGAACTCGTCCGGAACTGCTTTTGTCAGACAGGCTGGGCCAGGCCAAAAAGCTTCCGCAGCGCTTGTATTACTTCATGGAGTGACTTTAGCGATGACTCAAATTCGAATCAGCACAGATGCATCGACCGAGTCGTTACGACAGATACTTCAATCCTTCAAGATGTTTTCGACGGTAGAGGTCAGTGTCGATCATGTCGAGCCTAAAATCATGGTTTTGCACGAGGTGAATCTGGGTGAGCGTATCAGGCGGTTTTTCTTCCAATCTTTGGAAGAGCGTAAGTGGCATTCACAGCAGTCGAAATTCGCATTACAAATCCGCGCCTGGCGACGGCCCGAGATCAATGCGCTGCTAGGAAAATCCATCTTGCAGAAAGAGGAATGGACAAGCGTGGAATTTCGCGAGGCACTTCGGATTCCTGCGAGCATCCTGAAGCCGGCGAAAAGCGGTGGTGAACTGCAGGTCAAACTGGATCAACCAGGGCAGGTCGGCGTCGCCAAGGCAAAGGTTTCGGAGATCGCCGCGGATTGCAAGGTCAGCTGGAAACTCTCGCCTCGTGCCCACGAGGGCGCAGCAGCCAAAGCGGATCCGGATGACAGTCGAACCCATGCCGAGATTTCTGTGATGCGTACCGATGAACCGGGTGAGGATGAACTGCGTTCCGCGTACAGAATCGCGCTGGCAAGGGCGAGTGGCCATGTCGTGATCGCGCCGATCGACGATGTACCACATGCCGAGAGAGCCGTGATGGTCAAACAGAAAGACGGCAAGGAAGTCGCGGTGGACGTCCGCTATTGCTCCGATACCAGCCTGACCCTGCTGCTTGAGGCGATCGATGTGGCGACGGCCGGAATTACCAAGATAACGGCAGTCACCATTGCCGGTGGCGAGTATCCGGCGGACAAAAGCTTATCCGTCAGGCTGGCGCAACAGCAGTCGGGCCGACGAGCCGCTACCGCTCAGTCGCCCGTTAAGTTCTCGCTTGCAGACAGCCAACGAGGCCTATTCAAGCCCAAAGGTAACGAACGGGCCTCGGGACTAAGCGGCATGCATTTCGTTAAAAATTCGGCGCTGTCGCTGCACGCAAATCGCACCATCGTACCGTTGTCGACGGTACTTACCAAAAAGCTCGATGCAGTCAGTGAAAACGAAGCAAGGTATCTTTCTCGCCATGATGACCGCCGCTTGATAGCATTCAACGATTCACCTCTCGATAGCCCTTCGGACTCATCGGCGCACCATGTGGAAGAAAGAACAGCCTTACTACTTGCCGGCTTCAGTGGCAAAGTCGTCATCAGTCCACCGAATTGCGATGACGATCAATTATTAGCAATGCTTACTGCCGTTCGTAAAGCCTGCAAGAAGAATCCGACGTTGTCGGTGACTTTTGCAGTAGATGAAGAAGCGCAGAGAGACCGCCTGACCAAGGCATACGCCAACATGCCCGCGGGTATCGCCGATCAGCGTGAACGTGATAATGATGTCGATGAGGAGGAGGAATCCATCAACGCTGATGAGCTCTGGAAGTCCGTGTAAGTTTTGGGGCTTCCATTAGAAGATCAGTGCGATGCCTTCGCGATTACATCAGACAGCAACGCCAGCATGAGATCAATTTCGGCTGTCGTTACATTCAGCGCCGACA